>CAMTKF010000024.1 GCA_947072905.1 uncultured Bacteroidales bacterium | reverse complement strand
ATCGAGTTCGGTCTTAAAGCACTTGCCCATAATCTGAGGAAACTTGCCCTTGCATGGGCAAAATCCTCTTTTTCACGACCGTTTTTATCGAAAAGATGCCTCTACAGGCGCAATACAAGCCCTATACTTGGTGGTTTTGTTCCAAATCATGATTTTCGCAAGAACGCAGCCTGATTAACTCAATTTTTCCCAAAAAAAAAGAGACTGCCTAACTTTGATTGTTAGACAGCCTCATTTATCTTAAGAGCTTAAGGCTTATCCGCCAAAGTTATCGTAATGTATATTTTCGGGGTCCACACCGAGAGCGTCGAGCATCTTGTTGACCGATGCGCTCATCGGGCCGGGTCCGCACATGTAGTATTCTATATCTTCGGGTGAATCATGATCTTTGAGATAGGTGTCGTATATCACCTGATGTACAAATCCCGGGGTGTATTTCACTCCTGCGGCATCGGCTGCAGGATCGGGGCGGTCGAGCGCCAGATGGAAGTGGAAATTGGGGAATTCTTTCTCTATAGCGAGGAAATCTTCGAGATAGAACACCTCGTTGAGCGCCCTTGCTCCGTAGAAGTAGTTCATCACGCGGTCGGTGGTCTTGAGAGTCTTGGTAAGGTGCATTATCTGCGCTCTGAGCGGAGCCATACCGGCGCCGCCGCCTATCCACATCATTTCATTCTTGGTGTCGTAGATGGGATGGAAATCTCCGTAGGGGCCACTCATTATCACCTTGTCGCCGGGCTTAAGGCTAAATATATAGCTCGATGCTATACCCGGATTCACGTCCATGAATCCCACCGCGGGCTTGGGTTTGAACGGTGGTGTGGCTATGCGCACGGTGAGCATTATACGGTTGCCTTCGGCCGGATAATTGGCCATGGAGTAGGCACGCACCGTGGGTTCTGTATTCTTGCATTTGAGGTTGAACAGCCCGAATTTCTCCCACGCCGGCAGATATTGCTCTCCTATCAGCGCCTTGTCGAAATCCTTATCATAATCAATCTTGAATTCAGGAATCTTTATCTGCGCATACGAGCCCGGCTCAAAGTCCATGTGTTCTCCTTCGGGCAGAGCTACGATGAATTCCTTGATGAACGTGGCAACATTCTTGTTTGATATCACCTCGCACTCCCATTCCTTCACCGACAGTGCCGATGCGGGCAGATTCATCTGAATGGGTTTCTTTACCTTAACCTGACAGCCGAGGCGCCACTTGGCCAACTGCTCCTTGCGGGTAAGATGTACTTTCTCAGTGGGCAGCACACTGCCGCCGCCCCTCATCACCTGTACCCGGCACTGTCCGCAGCTGCCTTTGCCGCCGCAGGCCGATGGCAGGAACACACCGCTCGAAGCCATGGCTGTGAGCAATGATTGCCCGGAAGCTACTTCTATGGTCTTTTCGCCATTGATTGTAATAGGCACATTACCTGTATGCACAAGAAACCGTTTGCTTATAAGCAATATGAGCACAAGCATAAGGGTAATGATGAGAAATATTCCCACCCCGGTCACTATAGTGGTGCTCATAAGGGATACCGGTATGTATGTAGTTATCATTGTTATCAGATTTTAATTCCGAGGAAGCTCATGAAAGCTATGCCCATAAGGGATGTGATGATAAAAGTGATTCCGATGCCGCGCAGTGGTCCGGGTACATTGGAATATGAGGCGATGCGCTCGCGTATGGCAGCTATGGCACAAATGGCCATAAGCCAGCCCAGGCCCCAGCCTCCGCCGGCACATACCGCGGTCCATACCGACTCAAACTCACGTTGCTGCATAAAGAGCGATCCGCCCAGAATGGCACAGTTGACGGCTATAAGCGGCAGGAATATGCCAAGCGATGAATACAGGGCCGGCGAAGTCTTCTCTATGACCATCTCCACAAGCTGTGTCATGGATGCGATAACCGCTATAAACAATATAAGCGACAGAAAGCTGAGGTCAACCTCGGCATACTCCTCGCCCAGCCATGTCAGTGCTCCGGGCTGCAGCACGTAGGTATTAAGAAGATAATTTATAGGCAATGTGATGACCAACATGAACATAACTGCCACTCCCAGGCCAAACGACGTCTTCACATTCTTGCTGACGGCAAGGAACGAACACATACCCAGAAAATAGGCAAATATCATGTTGTCGACAAATATCGACCGTATGAATATATTCAAATTCTCCATATCTCTTTAAGTGCTTTTCATCAGTTTTTTCATATAATGGCTTATGGCTCCTGCAACTCCTTGTGCAACGAACGGTGTACCCAGATAATACATGCCACCACAATCAAAGCCATGGGAGGCAGTATCATCAGACCATTGTTTACATAGCCGGCCTCATAGAAACTCTGAGGCACTACCTGATAGCCGAGCAATGTACCCGACCCCAGCAGCTCGCGGAAAAAACCTACTATTATCAAAATTATCGTGTAACCTATGCCGTTGCCCACCCCGTCGAGAAACGATGGCCAGGGCCTGTTGGCCATGGCAAAGGCCTCAAGTCGTCCCATGAGAATACAGTTGGTGATTATCAGGCCGATAAACACCGACAGTTGCACACTCACCTCGTAGGCGTATGCCTTGAGCAACTCGCTCACTATAATCACAAGCCCGGCCACCACCACAAGCTGTACTATAATTCGGATGGAGGTGGGTATGGTAGAGCGTATCAGAGATATTATCACGTTTGAAAAAGCCAGTACGGCTATCACACTCAATCCCATCACAATGGCCGGCTCGAGCTTGGCTGTCACGGCAAGCACAGAGCATATACCCAGCACTTGCACTATCACCGGATTGTTCTTGGAAAAAGGATTGAAAAAAACAGTTTTATTTGTAACCTTTTCGCTCATTTTTCTTCTGTATTATTGAGTGTACGTAAAAAATTCTCATAGGGTCGCAGGCAATTCTGCAGCATGGCGCTTACACCCTTTGATGTAATGGTGCCGCCTGAAACTCCATCGACATACTCACTGCCGTTGTACTTCTGCCCTTTCTTCACCACAGCCACCGGTATCAGGTAATACCCCGTAAACAGGTGTTTACCCACAAACTGGTCGCTGAAAGCCGGTTTGGCAATTTCCGCGCCCAAACCCGGAGTCTCGCCCTGGTGGTCAAAGTAGGCACCGTAGATGGTGGAGCCGTCAGAGTCCAGGGCTACATATCCCCAGATAGGTCCCCACAGGCCTGCGCCGTATACGGGCAGGATGTACTTATGTGATCCGTCGGGCATGGATATCTCATACACAGGCAGCTGCCTTTGCTCGTCAGGTAATTTTGACTGTGCGGCCACATTCACATCAAAGGCATCGCCCTCAATCTCAGTGCCGTTACTGTCTACAATAAACTGACGTGTGACGTAGCGCGAGAATTCTGCTGCTATACTGTCTTTGGGGGCGGTGACATGCAGCGATGCAAGTATCTGACGCATCTTGTCGTTGGCAATGTTTTCCTGCTGCCTGTCTTTAAGGCTCATGGCTGTATATGCAAGCGCGGTGCCCACCACAACCACGAGTACAACTATATAAAGTATCGTGTACCAGTTGCTTTGCTTGTTTATTTTCATACCTTCTGTGTTTTTGAAATTAAACGTGCACGCCTGCGGTTGATATTTGAGCGCACCACCATCCAGTCGATGAGCGATGCAAACACATTCATGAGCAGCACAGCCAGCATGGCACCCTCGGGATAACCGTTGTTGTATGTTCTGATTATAACCGCTATAACACCTATAAGGAAGCCGTAGATAAGCTTGCCCAACTTGGTGCGGCAGGCTGTCACGGGATCAGTTGCCATAAACACTCCGGCAAAGGCAAGTCCGCCGTAAAGCAGTTGTTCGCCGGGTTTGAGATATGACGCCGGATACAGTGGCGAGGCAAATTCATTGGCTATCCAGCCCATGAACAATGCTCCCACAAGCACCGACAGCATTATGCGCCACGAGCCTATGCCGCTCATCAGCAGTATGGCGGCTCCGATCATGCAGCACAACGTGGAGGTTTCGCCAAACGAACCGGGTATCAGTCCTATAAAGGCATCCCACATGGTTATCAGGTGTCCGCCAATGCCGGTAAGCTCTGCGGGCTGACCCGACGAGGCTGCCACCTGGCCCAGCGGAGTGGCGCAGGTGAATCCGTCTGCCACCTCAGGACCAAAGCCAAACATGGTGCCGGTGGCCACAAATACATCGTCGCCCGACATCTGTGCCGGATATGCGAAGAACAGAAATGCTCGGGCTACCAGGGCTACGTTCACTATATTATATCCGGTGCCTCCGAATACTTCTTTTGCAAAGATTACTGCAAAAGCAGTGGCTACAGCCAGCATCCACAGCGGAGTCTCCACCGGACATATCATTGGTATCAGGATACCTGTTACAAGAAATCCTTCCTGAATCTCTTCTTTTTTTACCTGTGCGACTGCAAACTCTATACCCAGTCCCACAAGATATGTGACAACCACCTTGGGCAGTATTGCCAGCAGGCCGTAGAACATGAGCGACCAGAAGGGGAATGTGCTCTGTCCGGCCGCCAGCCAATGCTGGTATCCGGTGTTGTACATTCCGAAGAAGAAACATGGCATCAGCGCCAATACTACAATAATCATTGCCCGCTTTGAGTCTATAGCATCATGTATATGCGTTGCAAGCGTTGGGGCGGAAGTGGTGCGCGGTGTGTAGAGGAACGATTCAAAACCCTCGTACACCGAGCCTAAGGCACTCATACGGCCTCCGGGCTCAAAGTTGGGGCGCACCTTGTCGAGAAATGCTCGTATCGGTTTCATAGCTCTTATCAGCTGAGTTCTTTACGTAAATAATCGAGTCCGTCGCGGACAATCTGTTGTATGGGCAGCTTCGAGGCATCCACAAATTCGCACAAAGCAAAGTCTTCAGGTGCCACTTCGTATATGCCCAAAGCCTCCATATCGTCTATATTCTTGCTGATAATGGCTTTAAGCAAGTATTCGGGCAATATATCGGCCGGCATCACCTTGTCGTATTCCCCGCTCAGTATCATGGCTCGGCGGCCGCCGTTTAGTCGTGCATCGGGCGAGAAGAGCTTGCGCAGACGACGGAATGGTATTGCCTGATTTACACTAAGCTTTGACAGCGACAGCGAGGCCCATCCCATAAACTCGTCAACATCATCGCCCTCGGCTATCACACTTACGTGGCGATAGGGCGAACGCAGATAACCGTCAATTCCTACAGAACTGCCGGTCAATACGTTACCCGAAATAATGCGTTTATTTGCCCCGTCATCTTTAAGTTTTCCGGCAAGCAATGCTTTCATCTCAACACCGGCTATGGTAGAAGCCACATACGGAGCCAATACCTCAGGCCCGGTAACGGCCACTAATGTTGAGCTGTCTATCTCACCGCTGCTCAGCAGTTTGCCTATCTTGTACAGGGTGACAACATCAAGGGTCCATACATTATCGCCTTTGTTGACCGGCGATACATTCGCTATCTGAATCCCTACATTACCTATGGGATGAGGACCGTCGAATGTAATTGTCTCAGCATCCTTTATAAAGTCAAAAGGCCATTCGTCATTGATTCCTACATATACCAGACCATCGGTGAGAGACTTCAACGCCTTTACCGCCGTGGCGAGTACTTTTGAAGCGTCTTTATCAAGCATGGCGGCCAATGGCATAGCCAATGGTGCCGAATCTATGGCCGTTACAAATATATCTCTGGGCCGCAGTGTCGGATCGGGAACTATATCGTATGGTCTGTTACGGAACATAGCCAATAGCCCGCAGCGGGCAAGCAGCGTGGCCAAAGGCATTTTCAAATCAAATGATTCTTTGGTCTGAAGACCGTCACTTTCAATTTCTACCCTAAGTATTTTGCGACGTTCACCGCGGACTATGGCTGCTACACGGCCGCTTACAGGCGACACAAGGCATAAATCCGGGTTTATCTTATCGTGCATCACTGCCGTTCCGACTTTCACCTCTACGCCTTCTTTCACATCAAGCTTTGGCAAAAAGCCCGGAAAATCATCGGGTATTATTGCATATTTTGAAGCCTTAACCTCGACCGGCGTCAAGTCTGTCACAGCACCGGCCAGCCGAAGATTCAAGCCCTTATTTAGCTTTACTCTCATGTTTTCAAGGTAATACAGATATTTGTCAGCAAAATTAAGAAAATTTTTCCAATTTTTCTAAAAATCACCCCAAAAAGTGTATTTATATGAGTGTTTTCGACATTTAAATTCTTATATATCAAATTCTGACTCTCAAAAATTTTCACTAACTTTGCACATAAATAGTGACGTAGTATGAATAGGTTATCTTAATCGAATCAATAATTAAGTCTATCTAATCCATGGCATCTAATTTTTATAACATATATTGCGACGAGAGCTGCCATCTTCAAAATGGTAGGGAAAACGATTTTGTAATGGTAATAGGAGGCATCAAATGCCCCGATGACTTAAAAAAACAGATATCGGACCAAATAAGGGGATTAAAAGCACAATTTGGTGTATCTCGTGATACCGAAATCAAGTGGAACAAGGTCTCACCGGCAAAGTTGGAATACTATAAAGCTCTTGTAAACTTTTTCTTTGACAGCAGTTGTCTCTCTTTCCGTGCCATCATCATTGATAAAAGAAAACTTGACTTAAACAAATTTAATTTAACCCACGATGATTTTTACTACAGCGCGTACTTTATGATGTTAAGTTGCGTTTTGGCACCGGATTGTGAGCACGCTATATACATTGACATAAAAGACACAAAAAGCCAAAATAAGGTTGAGAAATTGCATGATGTATTATGCAACAGCCACTTTGATTTCAAACATAAAATGATATGTCGTGTTCAACAAATTCGTTCTCATGAAGTGGAACTGATGGGTTTGACAGACCTTTTGATTGGTGCACTTTCGTATTTTCATAGGGGACTTAAATCAAGTAGCGCCAAATTAGCTCTTATTGATTTAATTCGTCAACGGAGTGGCTATAAGTTGACATCAAACACATGGCCTCTTGAACCCAAATTTAATTTTTTATTTTGGCATGGACGCAAACAATGAAACCGACCGCTATCTTGAATTGCCGGAATTGATAGAACTTTCACAATTTGGAGGGAACTTCACTAAGTTTCTTGAAGCTGTCTATGAAGTTTTCGTCAACGAATTTGTGCATAAGAAACCCTCATTTCGCGGAATGAGACTTGGATTGAAAAAATATCCTCTTACAGATGGCAAAGAAGCGACATTTTGGCACATGACTTCGGAGGGTGAGGATGAAAATAATCGGCTTCCGGATTTAAGGCGCTTGGAACGAATCAAATGGCCATCACATCTTATCAACAACAGCGAACATCCCTATCTAAAAGTATGGGAGAATACACGAGGTACCAAAAAAAATATACTGATTTTGCACGAAGAAGAAAGTTACATTGTCATTCTCCGCAGAGGTAATGGATATCTGCTCCCGTGGACGGCTTATCTCATTGAACATGAATGGCGAAAAAAGAAATTCATCAGGGAATATGAGGCGTATATAAAAAGCAAGGAACGGCAATAACCGCTCCCGTTTCTCTTTCAACGCATGGTTGGTGAGATGTCGCAAAGTTAATAACTTTATACCAAAATAACAAACATTTAGACTCTAAAGTTACTCCATTGTTTTTATTTTTCTAAAATTCTCTTCTTTTCTGACTAATATTTCACACTACAGGCCCGGTTATTTGCTCATACGAGGGCATGGCGTGCAGGAATTCATATCCCGTACCTGTAAAACGGCAGCAGTAATGTCTCAGGCCGTTGGAAACCATCAGATAAGGCGCACCGAGCACACTGTTGTATCGTGCTATCTGGTCGAACACCCGCTGATTGATTTCTACATCGGGCCGCTTGTACTCAATGATACAGGCCGGAGTGAGGTTGCGGCGAAACACCACCGTGTCGCACCGCCGCTGCATATTGTTGAATTTAAGGCCTGTCTCATTTGCAATCATGCTCTTGGGATAGCCGAGTGTTTCAATCAGATAGTTGACAAAGTGTTGACGCACCCACTCCTCGGGCGTCAGCACAAGCCACTTGTCACGCTGGGGATCAAACACCTTTACAGCTCCGTCGGACTCGCGACGCAATCGTATTTGGAAGGCAGGCAAATTCAGCTTATCAAACATTTTTATGATTTTAATGTGTCCTTTGGAAAAATCTGCGTAAATTTACACAAATTTTTTAAGAGTGTGTTTATTTTTAACTCGCGTTAAGCCTGAGAGGATTAATGCTAAACACTTAAAACAAATACATTCTTTAATTAATAATTAATTCGTGTGTTAAAAGCAAACACACTCTCATTATATCCTAATATGGCAGCAGACCCTATCTCATTCGATGCGTTGCGCCGGGCTATACGCTCGGGCAACCTTGTACCTGTATATCTCCTTCATGGCAAGGAAGGCTATTACATTGATGAGTTGGTCAAAGCATTTGAGAATATACTGCCCGAGGAAGACCGCGAATACGGCCTTACCAATATCTATGCGCCGCAGGTGCCCGATCCCCGGGCCATAGTAGATATATGCCGTCAGATACCCATGATGACCGAGCGTCAGGTAGTGATTGTGCGTGAGGCTCAGTCGGTGCGCGGCGATTTTATCGACAAGCTCGCCGCATACGCCTCATCCCCCACTCCATCTACCATACTTGTAGTGGCCTCGCGCGGCGACAAAATCAAGGGCAAGGAATTTGCCAAGGCGGTAGTGGCCTCGCGCGGAGTGGTATTTGAATCAAAAGAAGTTTATGCCAATCAGGTTCCGACTCTTATCGAACGATATATCAAGGATAAGGGTCTTAACGCCGAATCGCGTGCCATAGACCTGCTCGGCGAATATATAGGCACCAATCTGAGCCGTCTGTACAATGAGATTGACAAACTTACCGAGATACTTGGCCCTGGCGCCACAATCACTCCCGAGTCGGTAGAGCGCAATATCGGCATAAGCAAAGACTACAATAACTTCGAGCTTATTGATGCCATAGCTGCAAAGGATTTTGCCAAGATGATGCGTATAGCCGCATACTTTGAGGCCAACAGCCGCCAGAATCCTTTTGTAGTGACAGCTTCGAGCATATTCAGCTTCTTTGCCGATCTTTTGCAGGCTTATTACGCCAAAGACAGATCTGACCGCGGAATACAGCAGGAACTTGGCCTGCGGAATTCATTTGCCCTGAAGCGCATCAAACAAGGCATGAGCAACTACAACGCCTTTCAGATAATTGAGATAATAGATGCCATCCGAAAATACGACGCCATGAGCAAAGGCTCAGGCTCAAGACAAGATCCATACAAAATGCTCGGCGACCTGCTCTTTCACATAGCCACAGCCCCCGGCCGACTGCCGGTGTGATATGTCTTATCTATTGAACACAAACATGAGCGCAACGGCCGTTGCGCTTATGTGTGCTTTTATAAGATTTCGTTTTTATCAGTCAAATACGCCTTCAACCGATTCTTCGGCGGTTTCGGGTTCTTCGGGTTCGCTGAAGCCGCTGTCGCACAGACTCACGTCTGCCGGGAAATTAAAGCGCTTCGACTGGTCGTAGGGAAGCTTGGGGTCGGCATATACGCGCGACATATATTTACCATAGATAGGCAAGGCCATCGACGCACCCTGTCCCTCGGCCATTGAGTTGAAGTGTATGTAGCGTTCGTCACCGCCTACCCATACGCCCGACACAAGATCGGGGGTGAAGCCCATGAACCAACCGTCGGCATTGAAGTTGGTGGTACCGGTCTTGCCACCCATCTGTGCGGTGATATTGAACGGAGGACGACGCAGGCGGTTACCGGTACCTCCGTCTACCACATTGAGCAGCATAGACAATATGCGGTAATAGCCCTTTTCGGTAATAACTTCGGTCTGATTGGGGGTGAAGTCTGAAATCACATTGCCGTTTGAGTCGGATATAGCGGTAACAAACATCGGGTCGGTACGCATGCCTTTGTTTGCAAATGCGCTGTAGGCTGTAACCATCTCCTTTACCGACACCTCACAGGGGCCAAGACACAGCGACAGTACTGCCGGAATCTTGTTGGTAATTCCGTATGAGTGCATTCTCTTTACAAGCTCGGCGGGCGAAAGCTGTGCCATCAGTCGGGCCGAAATCCAGTTGTTTGAATTAGTCAGAGCCCAACGTATGTCCACCATCTCGCCAATCCTTGACTTGCCGGCATTGCGCGGCGACCACGGTCGGCCATTCTCATCGTAGAATGTGGGCTGCTCGTTGAGCAACTGATCGCAGGGGGTGAAATCGCTCTCCATAGCGTAAGTATAGAGGAACGGCTTGATTGTAGAACCTATCTGGCGACGACCGGTAGAAACCATGTCGTACTGGAAGAAGCGGAAGTCGGGGCCACCCACGTATGCCTTCACAAATCCTGTATTTGGATCCATGCTCATGAATCCGGTGCGCAGGAAGCTCTTGGTGTAGAGTATAGAGTCGCGCGGAGTCATGGTGGTGTCAACGGGTCCGTTGTAGCTGAATACAATCATCTCGGTGGGAGTGTTGAACTGAGCGTCAATCTCCTCTTCCGACAGTCCCGCCAGCTTGCCTACACGGTGGCGCTCGCTCTGCTTGATGGCAGTGCGTATGAGTTTCTCGCGGGTCTTGGCATCAAGCTCGGCCGGATTTGAAGTATAGGGGGCGGTGCTTGAATTGCGCTTTTCGCGGAAGAACTGGCCTTGCAGCTTGCTCATGTGTTCATTCACGGCCTGCTCGGCGTATGTCTGCATGCGCGAGTCAATGGTGGTGTAAATACGCAGTCCGTCGCTGTAGATGTCATATTTGGTACCATCGGCCTTGGGGTTCTTGTCAATCCAGCCATACAGGGGATTGATGGCCCATTGTATGGAGTCGTCCACATACTTCTGCTGATCCCACGACGGATAGTGCGAACGCTCGGGCTTGTGGGCGGTGAGATAGCGGCGCAGCTCTTCGCGGAAATACGGAGCCATGCCCTCCTTGTGGTCCACACGGTGAAAATCAAGTTCGAGAGGCTTTGACTGCAGCTCGCGCATCTCGGCTTCGGAAATCATTCCGGCTTTCTCCATCTGCTCAAGCACCACGTTGCGGCGCTGCTTGGTGCGCTCGGGGCGGCGCACGGGATTGAAATATGCCGGATTCTTCACCATGCCTACCAGCGTGGCGGCTTCGAGTATGTCGAGGTCTTTGGCATCTTTATTGAAATATACCTTGGCGGCCGACTTGATACCGACGGCATTGTACAAGAAGTCAAACTGGTTGAGATACATCTTCAGAATCTCGTCTTTTGAATAGAATCGTTCGAGCTTCACGGCTATCATCCATTCGATGGGCTTCTGCACCGCACGCGACAGGAATCCGGCACTCGGGGGAGTATACAGCTGCTTGGCCAGCTGCTGGGTGATGGTGGAGCCGCCGCCGGCATTCTTCTGCTGCATTAGCACAGTCTTTACCACTGCTCGTGTAAGGGCTTTCATATCTATGCCCGAATGGTCGAAGAAACGGGCATCTTCGGTAGCTATAAGGGCATTCACCACATTCGGCGAAATTTCGTCGAGGTCGGCATATACGCGGTTTCCCGAATTACGGAAGTATCGTCCCATTTCCTTGCCATCGGCAGTATAGATTATCGACGCATACTTATCCTGAGGATTGCGCAGCTCCTCCACCGGAGGCATATAGCCAATCACTCCATTGTATGCAAGAATAAAAAAGAGAAAAAGTACGACAATGCCAATGCCGAACACCCACCACAAGGCGCGCATCACTCTTCTGCCCCATGAGCGTCGGGCGGCTTTGCCGGATTTTACTTCCTTTTCTGAATTATTTATATTATCTGACATAAAAATGAATTCAATTTCTTTGTTTGAAAAAATCAGGCGAAAAAAGCCTGAATGCAAAGTTATAAAGTTTTTCGCAAAAAATTACCGCGACAATACTTAATTTTGTATTATCAAGCCCAATTAGCCGTGCCATTTCTTTTTAATTAATGATATAATGGCTTAATTGTATTAATATAAGTTAAAGCACTTGCACGGTATCAGGAAAGTCCTTAACTTTGCAGTCGAAAAATCGCGGGATAGAGCAGTGGTAGCTCACTGGGCTCATAACCCAGAGGTCGTCGGTTCGAATCCGGCTCCCGCCACAAACGAAAGCACAGTGCATGGCATTGTGCTTTTATCTTTATTATTGAAAAATAATAAAGTATAAAATATCGGCCGGATGTCAATTAATGACAATTCCGGCCGATATTTTGTATGGAGTCTGTTCAGATCAATCGTTGATTGCTTTGTAGACCTGGCGGAACAGCTCGGGACGCAGGTTTGCTTTGTTGAACGCAGCGTTGTCGCGCGAGGGATTCACACGGTTGTTGAGGAAAATAAATATCAGTTCTTCCTCGGGATCTACCCAGAATACAGTTCCCGTGAAGCCCAAGTGACCGTAAACACCGGCACCGGCTTCATCGCATGTAGGCGAATTTTCGGGTTTATCCACATCGGGCTTGTCAAAACCGAGTCCGCGACGGCATGTGGGGCTCTTTGCTGTGGTGAACAGCTTCACGGTTTCGGGCGACAGCACCTGCGCATCGCCATATTTACCGCCGTTAAGCCACATCTGACAGAGTTTGGCCAGGTCGGTGGCGGTAGCAAAGAGTCCGGCATTTCCGCTCACTCCGCCCAGCATTGCAGCGGTCTCATCGTGTACATATCCGTGTACAAGCTGACTGCGCAGCATGGCATCGTACTCGGTGGGAGCTATGCGTTCCTTTGAGAAATGTCTTGAGGGCTGATAACCGGTGTTGTACATGCCGAGGGGAGCGAAAATGCTGTCGCGCACCCATTTGTCATGACTTATTCCGGTAAGGCGTTGCTCCATATCCACAAGCAGTATGAAGTTAAGGCACGAATAGTTGTAATTCTTGTTTTTGCGCAGCGGACGGTTGTAGATAAAGTTGAGCACAGTGTCTATGGTCTGCGGGGCTATATACAGCCCCTTGGCGGCTTCGATATTGAATTCGGATGTCTTGACCGGCGAGGTTATATCGCGGCGAATCTTGGCCGTGGTGTATCCCCAGCAATTCTTCATCTGAAATACTGTGTGATCTTTATCCTTTTTAGGAACAAACAGCTGCCCCTTGTAGGTAGCGGTATCCATCATAAGGCCATATACATTGATTGAAGCGGGCATACCGGTCTCGTGAAACAGCATCTCGCGAGGTGTGAAAGTCTTGCCTGCGGCGGCCAAGCCCGGAATATGGTCGGCAGCGGGTTTGTCGAGGTCAAAAAGGCCAAGATCGTAAGCCTTCATCACGCCCGGAAGCGCTCCTGTGGCTTTGGATACAGAAGCAAGGTCATATAGTGTATTGTCCTCAACCTTGGCGCCACCGGCTGTAAGCACTCCGAAAGACTTGTCGTACACCACATTGCCATGACGTGCCACAAGCAACTGAGCACCGGGGAAAGCACCGTCGGCCAGAGCTTTATTCATTAGGAAGTCAAGCGAGTCGGTCAGTTCCGGTTTAAGACCTTCGGCCAGGGGAGATGTATAGCCCAGACGGCTTTTCGACAGCTTGATACCGGTTCCCATAGGCGCTACATTAGGCAGATCTACAGGCAGCTTGCCACTCACCTCGATTCCTCCGAACAAAGCCATTGCAGCTGCCGATCTTATCTCGGGAATGTTATCGTAAGCGAGAAGTATGGCCTTGCTGTGTGCGAGCGAGGCATGATACTTGTTCATCTTATACGGATTAACCATAAACACGCTCACCAGATTTTTCACTCCGTCGAGTCGGGCGAATGCGTTACGGCTTGCAAGCTTGTCGTCGTACACAGCCGCTATCACAACGCTGTGTTCCTTGATTTCCTTAAGTGCTTTGGCAGTAAATGTACCATCAGTGGGGGTGTACACATCCACATGGGCATATTTGCGACAAACCTTTACGAAATCGTTATTTGCGGGTGCTCCGATGTTTACAACCGCTATTGTATTGGTGGCAAGGCGTCCGATGGGCAGCACATCTCCGTCGTTACGCAGCAGGGTTATACCGGCACATGCAAGTTTGTCTATAAGTTGGCGGGTAGCGGGCTGATTGATTTGCGCCGCAAGGCCGTTAATGTCTATTGCCGCGGGCTTTGATGCCAATCCCAGGGCATACTTGTAGCGAAGCACGCGCTTGCAGCGGTCCTCGATTATCTTTTTGGAAATATTACCTTTCTCAACCTCGGCCATGATGGCGTTGATGTCGTCGATGGGAGTATTGGACGAGAGGAGTACATCGGCACCGGCTTTGAGCGATTCAACTGCCGGGCGTAGATTGCCTGTAAGATTGGCCCCTTTCATGCCAATGGCATCAGTGTATATAAGGCCGTTAAATCCCATTTCCTTACGCAGCAGGTCGGTTATGATAGTCTTGGAACTTGAAGCCGGACGCGTACCGTCAATAGCCGGTATAACGATATGACCCACCATGATGCCCGACACACCACCATCGACAAGAGCCTTGAAGGGAACGAGGTCCACGTCATTGAGTGTAGCGCGAGAATGGTTGACAACGGTACGGCTCTTGTGCGAGTCGGTATTAGTGTCGCCGTGGCCGGGGAAATGCTTGCCCACAGCCTGCACCCCGCCGTCCTCAAGACCTTTGGAGTAAGCCAGGCCCAGTGCGGCAACTCTCTTGGGATCTTCGCCAAATGAACGGAAGCCGATTACAGGATTGGCGGGATTGGAATTCACATCAACATCGGGTGCGAAATTGGCCTGAATCCCTGCCAACTTGCACTCGCGGGCCATCTCTCGGCCGTATTCATACAGCAGATCAGTATTTGAGATAGCACCAAGAGCCATATTGCTCGGGAACTTGGGAGTGGACGGAATGCGCATCGACAGGCCCCATTCGCCGTCAAAAGTCATGAGCAAAGGCACTTTTGCAAGCGACTGCGCATAGTTGGTCATCTCTACATATTGCTCCAGCGAGCCTTCGGCAAAGAGCAGACCACCCACCTGATTGGTTGCCACGAGCTTTTTGATCTGCGCCTTGGAGCTTTCGCCACGGTTAGGGCCGACTTTAGGAAATACCAACTGAGCCACACGTTGGCGCTCGGTGAGTGTGTTGTAAACTGAGTCGGCCCAACGTTCGCACCTGTCGCGGCCGCTTTTTTTGATAAGATTGGTTTCGCCGCCTTGCATCCCAAATGCAATAATCAATACCGGCAAAAGTGATAATAATTTTTTGAACATCAAAGTATGTTTTTTATAAGTGTGTTTGAATTTAACACGCTGTAAGTAAACTTCATGAATCAGATAAGAGGGTTGCGCCAACGCGCATCCCTCCGTCACAGGACATCCGATATTTTCACATTCATGCCCCGCTTACCCCTGACTATTCCACCTCGAAGAATCGGGCTTCTGATGTGGGAGTCATTTTTTTATTTTTGAAAGAACGTATGTATTTCAGTACATCATTGTAGAGTACATCTCCGCTCTCCTTCACCAACTTGTGATTGGCAAGCGTAGGCATATAGTCGCCGCCACCGGCCAGATAGTCGATTGTAGCCACGCGATATGTCTTTTCGGGATCGAGTGTTTGGCCGTTGATTGTTATGCTTTCAATCTCGGGCTTTTCGCCTGCGGTATGCGACTTTCTGTACTTCACAACCACGCCCTTGCTCACGCCGTTGCCGCCGATGTTTGCCATCTGACGGAATGCAGGTATCAGCTCGCTGCCTTTTATATCAATCACCTGTATTCTGTTGTTGAATGGCATCAAAGTCTTTATCTGTCCCTCGGTGATTGTCTTTGGCAGACTACGACGCAGGCCGCCCTTGTTGAGAATTGTGAAATCCACATCCGGACTCATTTTCTTTGCAATGGCATGCACCATGTCGGTACCCCAGTTGAGCATCACCTGCGAGTCTTTTGTAAGCTCACATGCCACCTTGCCGACAGGCACGCGCATCAGAGAATCCACGCCGGCACGGTATGGAGCTATTATTTCGGCAATCGCCGGGTCAAGGCGGTCGTCGAGACGGCTGTCTATACGATGCACCTTATAGTCGGCTGTAAGGCTGTCGAGGTCAATGTCAATTTCCCCCACATGTTTGCCGGCCTTGCCTTCCTGGGTCACGAGCACTTTCTTACCGTCGAGATTTGTGGCATAGCATGACTTCTCGCTATGGCCGGGCAATATGAGGTCGTGCGAATGTCCACCGATAATGACATCTATATCGCGTGAATTTTCAGCGAGGAAAAGGTCACCCGGGGGCACTGACGGCTGATAGCCTATGTGGGTTATAGCCACCACCATATCGCATGTATCCACATTCTTGAGCCACCATGCGGCCGAATTGGCTGCCTCGAGCGCATCCTTATATATCACGTTGTCATAATTTCCCTCTGAAATCATACCCTTGGGGTTAAGATTCAGGGCTATGAAACCTATCTTATGTCCGTCGTAGGTGCGTGTGGTGTACTTCTTGAACATGCTGCCCAACGGCGAGTCTTTCATATCGTAGTTGGTTGCGAGCAACTCGGCATCGGCAAGTTTCATCACGGCAGCCAGCGAGTCTACACCATTGTCAAACTCATGATTGCCAAGGATTCGCATATCATAGTCGAGGGCGTTCATCACCTTCTGCTCCACTTCACCTCCATATAGATTGAAGTAAAGAGTACCCTGCACGGCATCGCCGGCATCTATGAGCAAAACATTTTTCTCAACGTTGCGTACACTGTCGACCAAAGCTTTACGGCGTGCGATACCGCCAAGATCATCAAGATCGTCGGGGTCGATTTGAGAGTGAGTGTCATTAGTATGAAGGAGCACAAGGCGCTCTGCCTGTATAGGCATTACGCTTACGGCACTGAAAATACCGGCTCCGATAATTGATAATATTGTGTGTCGTTTCATGTCAATAAGTATAGCGCGAATTTAGTCAATTTTTTTGAGTTAGCATAACAAAACAACATTTTTAAACGTATTTTTTCCTAACTTTGTGTCCATGATTTTGATTGCTCCCGATAAATTCAAAGGCACATACACGGCAGCCGAAATATGCAGTATGGCAGCCGGCAGACTCAGCGCGGCCGGGATTGATCGGCCCTTACGGCTCGCACCTGTGTCAGACGGCGGCGAAGGTGCCGCACACGCCTTCATGCCCCAAGGCAAAGAGATAGCCAAAGGCGTATACCGACACGGCGACACACGTCTGCTCGTATCGAGCGAGATCATAGGCTTTGACGCCTTCAAAGATTCAGGAATACCCCTGATGCAACGCTCTTCAATAGCACTGGGCAGAGCTGTCGACCACCGCTTTAATACATTGATTGCTGTAGGAGGCACGGCAATATCAGATTGCGGCGCGGGATTTCTGCAGGGTCTCGGCGCCAAGTTTTATGACGCCCATGACAGGCTTATCGCAGAACCTTTGTGTCCGGCCACCCTTTCAAGCGTATGCCGCGCTGATTTGTCGGAAATCAAAAAATACAAGCTCAAAGGCATAGTAGATGTAAGAGCCTCGCTCACCGAAGGAAAGCTTACGGCTCTTGACTTCGCGCAACAGAAAGCTCTGCCCGGCGAGGACTTGAGCGCCCTTGCCAATGCCATGAGCCACTTCAGCAAGATAATTGGCGGACAATCCGAATGGGACGGTGCCGGCGGCGGTCTTGGATATGCTCTGGCATCGGTTTGCGGAGCCGAGTGTATGTCGGGGGCAGAAGCGGCTGTGGAATCGTTAAATGTAAATTGGGAGGATGTTGAACTTGTCATCACCGGCGAGGGATGTGTAGACAGGCAGACCGCCAACGGCGGCAAACTTGTAGATGCAATTTATCGTAAGGCAGCGAGTCTTTCAATCCCCACACTGATTCTTTATGGCCGTAGAGAATACAGCCTGCCCTACCCTCATCTCGCCCAAATCAATTCAGACTGGGAAGAAACCGCAAAAGAGCTGCTAAAAATCTAAAATTCTAAACATTTAAAAATCAGGCATTTCTAATTTTGTTCAACATTTTAACAAAAAAATATTTGCACATTTCAAATATTTGCCTTAACTTTGCACTCGCAAAACCAAGCAAAACGGTTCGCTAGCTCAACTGAATAGAGCATCTGACTACGGATCAGAAGGTTACAGGTTTGAATCCTGTGCGAATCACACAAAACACTGAATCATTATCACATTGGTTCGCTAGCTCAACTGAATAGAGCATCTGACTACGGATCAGAAGGTTACAGGTTTGAATCCTGTGCGAATCACAAAGGAGGAAACTCGCGAGAGTTTTCTCCTTATTTTTTCAATATCCCATCAGTTGTAGAGACCCGTCACTCTCAAAATATTTCACCAAACTTTGCCGGTTTCAATTTCATTTTTCAGGAATGAGAAAACATAGACTGCACCCTGGTAATACAAACAACATTCGGGGTCATTCAATCTGGCGAATGTTTCTGAACCATAAAGCACATCAAGAGACTTCATCATATCCCATCCATATTGCTCCATAAGCATTTGAGTAAGGTCGGTGGCAAGAAACTCCACCTCCATCCTGATATCCTTTGTCATGATAATTTATTTAAAAATTTTAATGCCTCCTCACTTCCAAAAAAGTATTGAGTGGATTTCTTAGCTGTGTATTTAATCTTCTCTATTAATTGAGCGATTGACCAATACCCCTGCATATAGAGCTGTATCTGACGGCCAACATTGTCATCAGCAATAGGACCTATCACAATGTCATACGAATGACTAAGGGCATCGGAGACATTACGCCTGTTGTTGACAACAAACTCAGCCCATTCCTCTGTGTAGTCAGCGAATATTTTCACATTAAGTCCGCATTCGAGCGCTTGATCAAGGTCAAATTCGTATGAAGTTACGGTAGCTTCACCCTCTTGAAGCATCCTTACTCTTGCTTCAGCCCAAAGAAGTGCCTGTTCATAATCGGGATTAAGATAGAATCCTTTGCCGAAGTCCTTGCCCGGTTTACTCATTGACAAATCAACGGTGTCAATATCCATGTATGAACCGTGATGTAACTTTATCATGATATACGCCCTCCCTTTTTATAGCATAACACCTGCAAATCATCAACAGCACTCTCAATAGATTGGGTATGCTCAACCTCATAACAATCGTTGAGGAAGTCAATCCCGGTGAAACGACGCAGATATGCGTATGCCTGTTGATTCGTCAGATTAAAACGCTTGGCGAATTCACTGACACAGACAACAATATACTCTATTCGATTCTTTAATTCGTGTCTATCCATATCAAATTACTTTTATTATTTGTCTGCGCACGCACTTGTTATGAAGCAAAGTTACGAAATTTTTCTCTAATTCCCATTTTCTCCTTATTTTTTCATAGCCTTGTCGGTTATGGCGCATACACACGAGTCTGACCATACATTCTCGGCTGTCTCTATCATATCAATCACAGTATAGACCGGCAGAATGACTCCCATCAGCACAATATTGGCTCCCATTCCCGACATAAGCGAGAGCGTAAGGAAATAGCACCCCATCGGCACCCCGGCATTGCCGAATGCCGACAGCACTGATATCAGCAGCCACACTATCATGGTGACAGCCGTAATGGGCATGCCATTGTTCTGCATTACAAAAAGCGATGTGACAAGTATAAATGCCGCACAACCGTTCATATTGATCGTTGTACATATAGGAAGCACAAAGCGGGCCACCTTGGGGCTCACACCTATCCTTTTCTCGGCATTATCCATAGTCACGGGCAATGTAGCCGCCGAACTCTTGGTAAACAGAGCCATCAGTACTGCCTGACTCATACCTTTGAGCGTGGTGACAGGATTCAAGCCTTTGAACAACAGAAAACACGGTAATACGACAAAAAACTGAATGCAGTTACCGGCTATCACCACAAGCACATATTTGCCCAGCGAGTCGAGCATCATTCCGCCCGACACCTCCGAGACAAGTTGTGCCGCAAAAGCCACTATACCCACGGGCAAAATGGCAATAAGCCATTTTATGAGGATAAACATCAGCTCCTGCAAGCCGTTCAAACCGTTGATCACAGTGCGTTTGGCATCAGAATCGGGCATCTTTGACAGGGCAATGCCTGCGGCAAAGCACAATACGAGCAATCCCAGCACATTTCCCTCAAGGAATGGCTTGACAACATTGTCGGGAACCACCGACAGCAGATGGTCGGTGTACGACAGCTCTACCGGCTCGACGGTAGAGCTGTTCTCGGCATTTATCACTTCGGGAGGTACATTTCCGGGCGCAATAAGTATGTAAAGAATCAAACCCACGGCGGCAGCTGCTGTTGTGGTGAGAAGCGTATAAGTTACGGCAGTCTTGAACATGCGACCCATCTCGCGCCCGCCGCCCAGCGATGCAAGCGTGGTGACAACAGCGAGCACAATGGTAGGCACCGCCAGCAATCTGAACAGACGTGTGAAAATCATGGCTATGACTTCCATGGCCTTGTCAAGCGGTGCTATTCCGGCCAAACCTATTCCAACGCCGACAGCCAAGGCCACCAGCCATAATATCATCTGATTCTTTTTCATTTATCAAGCAATTGAGCAAAAGTACTCTTAAAGAACACCCTGTACCGATGATTGGTTTGCTACTCCTTCTCCGAAAGCTCAAGCCAGCGCATTTCCTTCTCGTCGAGCAATTCTTTCACCTGCTCATACCTCTGCGACATGGCAGCCACATCGGTCAGAGTCTCGCCGCTGTTGAAGCGTGCTTCGAGTTCATCCTTTTCGGCTGTAAGCTCATCAATTTCCTTTGTGAGTGATTCCAGCTCCTTGCGTTCCTTGAAAGACAGTTTTTCGGGACGGGAAGCCCTCACTCGTTCCTGAACGGGCTTTTCAGCGGGTTTTTGCTCGCGCTCGGCGGCTTCCTGCTCCTTGCGCCAAGTTGCATATTCCGAATAAGTGCCCGGGAAGTCTTTAATCTCGCCATCACCGGTCATTACAAACAGATGGTCAACAATATTGTCAAGGAAATAGCGGTCGTGACTCACCACGATAAGACAGCCCTTGAATTCCGACAGATATTCCTCAAGGATACCGAGTGTCACAATATCAAGGTCGTTGGTCGGTTCGTCGAGAATCAGGAAGTTGGGCTGTCTCATCAGCACTGTGGCCAGGTGAAGCCGGCAAAGCTCGCCGCCACTCAGTGTAGATATATATTTCTGCTGGTCGGCCGGGGTGAACAGAAATCGGTTGAGAAACTGCATGGGCGACAGTTTATATTCGCCTGTATCAATCTCCTCGGCCAGTTCTGTTATGGCATCAATCACACGCTTGCCGGGATTGAACGAGATACCCTCCTGACTGTAGTAACCGAAACGCACTGTCTGTCCAACGTTCCACTTGCCGGTATCGGCCGGTACAAGCCCTTGCAAAAGCTTTATAAATGTGGATTTTCCCACACCGTTGGCACCTATCAAACCTACCTTCTCATAGCGGGCAAAGGTATAGGTAAAATCACGCAATATGGTCTTTTCGCCAAAACTCTTGGAGATATTTTCCGCCTCAAAAATTTTAGAACCGATATACGATGCTTTCACATCAAGGTTCACATCCTTCTCAGCCCTGATGCCGTTGCGCTTTTTCTCTACAAGGTCGTAATAGGCGTCAATGCGGTATTTAGCCTTGCCGGCACGGGCCTGCGGCTGGCGATTCATCCATTCCTGTTCCTTGCGCAAGGTGTTTTTAACCTTTGCAAGCTCGGCTGTCATAGCTTCGATACGCTCGGCTCTGCGACGCAGATAATAGTTGTAATTGCCGTCGTATGAATATATCTGACGATTATCTATCTCTATGATTTTATTGCACACGCGGTCAAGGAAATAACGGTCGTGAGTCACCATCAGCAGAGTCATGCGCGAGCGTTTGAGATAATTCTCAATCCATTCTATGACTTCGATGTCGAGATGGTTGGTAGGCTCGTCGAGAATCAGGAAGTCGGGATTGCGCATCAACACTGCAGCCAGGGCCACGCGCTTGCGCTGACCGCCCGAAAGCTTGTCGACCCGCTGCTGCAGGTCGTGTATGCCGAGCTGTCCCAGCAACTGCCGCAGACGGTCCTCATAGTCCCACGCACCGGCGGAGTCGAGGTGCAGGCTCATTTCCTGTATTTTGGCCGCATCGCCCGAAGCAAGCGCGGCCTCATAGTCGCGCACGGCCACAGCAATAGGGTCGTCGCTCTGCAAAGCAGCCTCGGCCACGGTAGGATTTCCTGTAAAGTCAGGCTTCTGAGCCAGATAGCCTACACGCAGGTCATTGCGCCACACAATGCGGCCGCTGTCATAATCCTCATCGCCGGCAAGTATGCTGAGCATCGTAGACTTGCCGGTGCCGTTCTTGGCCACTATGCCTACCTTGTCGCCCTCGTTGATTCCGAATGTAACATCTTCAAAAAGCATACGGTCGCCGTAGCTCTTGCTTAGGTTCTCTACCTGTAAAAAACTTGCCATTATTATCCTCTTTATTAGAGTGTTTTTGAATTTAACTCGTATTAAGCTTGAGAGTCAATTACGAGAGATTTTTTCAGCGTGAAGAAGGAGCGTAGCGAGCTACGTGACTGATGAACGGTGGAAAAAGCTCCGTAATTGGCCTCAAGCTTAATACGAGTTAAATTCATTTTATCTTCAATTCAACAATACAATCATTTTTTGTGTGTTAAATTCAAACACACTCTTTTTATATGTGCAAATTTAGTCAAATTATCGTTTTTTTATGTATTTTTGCACATCAAACTAATCATTGATATGAAAAAAACTTTTATTTCAGCAGCAATAGCCATGAGTATCATTTCACTGGCTTCCTGCTCCAATTCAAACAAGGCTGTAGACGACACTCCGCGCGGTGTTGACAGAGCCAATCTTGATGAGTCGGTAAAACCCGGCGATGACTTCTACCAGTACGCATGCGGCGGCTGGATGAAAGCAAATCCCCTTTCCGACGAATACTCCCGCTACGGAACCTTCGACCAGCTTGGTGAACTCAACCGCACTCAGGTGCGCGAACTCGTACAGGGACTGGATGCATCAACTGCCGAAAAAGGCTCAAATGCACAGAAAATCGCCGACCTCTACGCAATGGGCATGGACAGCGTGCGTCTTAACAAGGAAGGCGCCGAGACTATCAAGGAAGACCTTGCCGTAATCAACGGTGCAACACGCGAAAACATCGTTGACCTCATGGCCACTATGCCCGGTATCAGCGCATTCTTCGGCACCGGCGTTGAAGCCGACATGCTCAATGTAGAGCGCAACACCATGTACTGGCAGCAGGGTGGTCTCGGTCTTGGCGACCGCGATTACTACCTCGAAGACACCGACAACGCCAAGGAGGTACGCAATGCCTACAAGACTTATCTCACTACCCTGGCCAAGCTTATAGGCTATGATGAAAAACGTGCCGGTGAGTTCACCGATAACGTAATGACCGTTGAAACACAGCTGGCCAACGCTGCCATGACCCGCGAAGAACTTCGCAATCCGGCCGCGTCATACAACCCCATGGCTCTTACCGACCTCGCCAAGCAATATCCCAACGTTGACCTCAAACGTTATTTTGCAAGCCAGGGTATCAACAAGATCGACACTCTTATCGTAGGCCAGCCCAAGAGCCTTGCCGCAGTTAACGAAATACTGGGCAAAGCCGACGAGCAGGTACTCCGCGACTACCTTACCGCCGGATACGTATCCACAGCCGGCTCTTACCTCAGCGATGATTTCGTAAATGCAGAATTTGCGCTGTCGCAGGTACTCTCGGGCGTAAAACAACAGCAGCCGCGCTGGAAACGCGCACTCTCCATACCCAACGGCATGATGGGTGAGGCTCTGGGCGAACTTTATGTTGCCAAATACTTCCCGCCCGAATCAAAGGAAAAGATGACCACTCTGGTTAAGAACCTCCAGACCGCTCTGGGCCAGCACATCAATAATCTCACTTGGATGAGCGACGAGACCAAAGCCAAGGCTCTCGAAAAACTGTCAACATTCCGCGTGAAAATCGGCTATCCCGACAAGTGGATTGACTACTCTGCACTTGAGATTGATCCTTCCGACAGCTATTGGGCCAATATCAAGAAGGCTATAATCTTCAATCAGAACCGCAACCTGGCCGACTATGGCAAGCCCGTAGACAAAGACCGCTGGTACATGTCGCCCCAGAC
This sequence comes from uncultured Bacteroidales bacterium, assembly GCA_947072905.1. Taxonomy (GTDB): domain Bacteria; phylum Bacteroidota; class Bacteroidia; order Bacteroidales; family Muribaculaceae; genus CAG-873. The sequence continues at coordinate 14,212 of CAMTKF010000024.1, read as the reverse complement.
TGTTAACGCCTACTACAACCCCACCACCAACGAAATCTGCTTCCCCGCAGGTATCCTTCAGGCCCCCTACTTCAATCCCAACGCCGACGATGCCGAAAACTATGGTGCCATCGGTGTGGTAATCGGCCACGAAATGACCCACGGATTCGACGACCAGGGCCGTCAGTTCGACAAGGACGGTAATTTCTCAAACTGGTGGACCGAAGAAGATGCAAAGGCATTCACCGCACTGGCTGATTCACTTGCCGCACAGTTCGATGCTATCGAAGTTGCTCCCGGCGTACACGCCAACGGCCGCTTCACACTCGGCGAGAACATCGCAGACCAGGGTGGCCTGCGCGTTGCTTACACTGCATACCACAATGCCCTGGGCGAAGGCAACGAAGGTGAAGTTATCGACGGCTTCACTCCCGACCAGCGTTTCTATCTTTCATACGCCAACGTTTGGGCCGGCAACATCCGCGAAGCCGAAATTCTCAAGCGCACCAAGACCGACCCCCACTCACTGGGCAAATGGCGCGTGAACGCTTCGCTCCGCAATATCGAACCCTTCTTCAAGGCTTTCAACATCACCGAAGGTCAACCCATGTTCCGCCCCGAAGCTGAACGTGTTGTGATCTGGTAAACGAACATATCACAAAGCTAAATGGCCGGCCCCTGAATCGCAGGAACCGGCCATTTATATTTAGAACAGTACGATTATTTCACCTTTGCAAGTATCAGGGCGCTTGTTGGCTCTACGGTCATCTTTCCACCCTTGACAGTGCCCAGACCGGTGGCCTTAAGTTCACCGTCGCGGGCTATCACAGTCCAGTCGCCCTTGGGAATCTTTACCTCGCGGACTTCGTCAGAACCGTTGAACACGAGCTTGATTTCTTTCCATTCATCTCCATTGGCATTGTTCTTTATGGAATATGAAATGAGGTTAGGCTCTGTGACTTTATCAAATACGATATTCTTGGCTATTTCCTCGGCTGTGGTCATGCGGAATGCAGGATGAGCCTTGCGCAGAGCTATCAGCTCCTTGTAATAGTTGAACTGACCGGCGTTCTTGGTCTTGAGTTCCCAGTCAATGGCATTGATGGAGTCGGGAGACTTATACGAGTTGTGAACACCTTTCTTGTCGCGGAACACTTCTTCACCGGCAAACATAAACGGAGTGCCCTGCGAGGTAAATACGATGGTCTGGGCAAGACGGGCTGCGCGCTGGCGGTCGGCCTCGGTGCTGCCGGGCATAGACTTGGCAAGCTTGTCGGTGAGAGTGAGGTCGTCGTGGCAGCTCACATAATTGATAATCATTTCAGGCGATTCGGCATAGGCAAACTTGGAATTGTTGCCCTTTGAGTAATCTACCTGTGGATGAGCTGTAGAGGCCACAATGCCAATTTTCACGGTTTCTTCGTTTCCGGGCTTGCCTGTGGCAAATCCACGGTCTTCGGCATTTGAGTAGTGACCCTTGATGGCATCGCGTATATCGTCTGAGAACACGGCTATGCCCTGCATTTTGCTTACATTCTCCTTAAGGGCGCGACGTTCTGCAGGCAGGGGCGAATCACCGGCGGTCCAGCCTTCGCCGTATACGAAAATCGAAGGATTGATTTTCTTAAGCTCGGCAGCCACGCGATTCATTGTCTCTGTATCGTGGATTGCCATGAGGTCGAATCGGAAACCGTCGATATGGTATTCGTCGGCCCAGTATTTCACTGAATTTACTATATAGTCGCTCATCTGCTTGCGGTCTGAGGCAGTTTCGTTTCCGCAGCCCGAGGCATCGCTGTACGAACCGTCGGCACGATGACGGTAATAATATCCGGGAGCTGTGAGCGAGAAATTGGAGTCGTCGTTGTTGGCGGTGTGGTTGTACACCACATCCATCACTACCCCAATGCCGGCATCGTGCAGAGCCTTAACCATCTGCTTCATCTCGCGCACACGTGCCGAAGGATTACCCGGGTCGGTTGAGTATGAGCCTTCAGGCGCATTGTAGTTGTAGGGATCATAGCCCCAGTTGTAGGTATTGGCCGGCAGGTTGGCTTCATCCACCGAGTTGTAGTCGTATGAGGGGAGAATATGCACGTGGGTCACACCAAGCTCTTTGAGGTGGTCGATGCCGGTGGCAAGGCCGTCGGGATTGGTGGTGGCAGGCTCGGTGAGTGCGAGGAATTTGCCCTTGTGAGCGATTCCCGAGTTGGGATGCACGCTGAAGTCGCGATGATGCATTTCATATAGCACAACATCTGTAATGTTATCAACCTTCGGCCCCTTGTCGTCGCCCCAACCCTCGGGGTCGGTGGTGGCGAAGTCAATGATAGCCGCACGTTTACCGTTGGTGCCTACAGCCTTGGCCCACACGCCCGGAGTCTCATCGAGCCACTTGCCGTCGTGCTTGATGGTAAATGTGTAGAACTTGCCGTACAGGGGCTTGTCAACCGACACCCTCCATGTTCCTTGATTTGCTTTTTTCATGTCGAGGGTATCTGTAGCCGGCGTATTGCGGTCGGTGTCGTAGAGCAGCACCCTGGCAGCCTGTGCTTCGGGCGACCACAGTGTGAAGTGGGTACCGCTGTTATCTACAATGAGTTCAAGATCTGATCCGTCGTAGGTAGGCCAGTTGTCGTACTTGGCATCGGGATTTTGAGCTGAAGCATAAATCGAAGAACCGGCTACGATGGTAGCGGCCAGAAGTTTGGATATGCTATTGTTCATTACTTTGAAGAATATGTGTAAGTAAGTATATTATATTATGTAATTCATGGACACACCGCTCACGCTGCGGTGCTTGATATAATCTTGGGGCTTACGGTGTTATTTAACAACAACACGCTTTGATTGTCCATCTATACGGACAATGTAGTATCCGGGCTTGAGTTCAATATGGGTCTTGCCCTCGGTTAGCGCCACATGCTTCACGAGCTGACCGGTAAGTGCATATATCGCTACTTCATGACTGTCGCCGTCGGTTACGGTAATCTCAATACACTGACTGCCGGTTGCCACCTGAGGTTCCACACGTTCAACTGCAGCAATATCATCCTGCCCGAAGCGGTCGTTGGGCGATGCCGCTGCGGCTACCGAACCACACACTGCGAGGACTGTAAAAATGATATGTCTGTGTATTCTTTTCATCTTCTTACAAAGTTATACAATTTATTGTGCATTTGCAAGCCATTTAATATAAATTAGCAAAATTAGTACGATTAAAAATAAAAAAATAAGATTATTCTAATCAAACTCGCTAATTAAGAAATATTTAGTACTTTTGTAAATTATAATCCGAACTAATCCGGAATAAAACATTTATGAAAGCGCAAGAAATACAAGACCTGTTTAATAGCTTCGAATCCATAGCCATTGAATATGAAGGTGTAGAATGCTGGAGTGCAAGAGACCTATATCCCATTCTCGGATATTCCAAGTGGGAACGTTTCAAGGATGTCATGGAAAGAGCAAAAGACTCCTGCAATAACTCCGGCGAATCCGTAGCCGACCATTTTGCCGGCGTCGGGAAAATGGTCCAACTTGGCTCAGGTGCTGAGCGACAGATAGATGACGTGATGCTAACTCGCTATGCCTGCTATCTTGTAGCTCAAAATGGCGATCCTCGCAAACTTGAGATTGCTTTCGCACAGAATTATTTCGCTGTGCAGACTCGCCGTGCAGAACTTGTACATCAACGTATTCTTGATTTTGAACGCGTCCAAGCTCGTGCCAAACTTGCAGAGACAGAACACACACTTTCCGGAGTGCTTTATGAACGAGGAGTTGATTCCAAGGGATTTGCCATTATACGCGCCAAGGGAGACCGAGCTTTATTCGGGCTTGATACAGCCATAATGAAACGTAAAGTCGGCGCACCTGAAAAACGTCCGTTGGCCGATTTTCTTTCCACTATCGCCATTAAAGCCAAAGATCTTGCTGCTGAAATGACTTCAGTAAATGTTCAGCAAAAGGATTTGCACGGTCAAACCGGCATAGAGCGTGAACACATTGACAACAATTCTGCTGTGCGAGGTATGCTCCTTGACCGTGGGATACGTCCGGAAGCACTTCCTGCTGCTGAGGATATAAAGAAAGTTGAACGCCGTCTTAAATCCGAGGAAAAGAAAATACTACCCAAGAAAAAGAAGTGAAGTCTTCCGAGAATGCGTCTAAATGAGCCTTGTTCTTGGTTGATATATCGTCATCTTATCAATTAATTATCAAAGTGAATCACGGCTAAATTAGCAAAATTTCAGCCCGGGGATAAGGACAACGGGCTGATGCGGCAGCACAATATTTCAGAGCGGTCTGCGTTATATCGGTATGGCAAATTCAAACCGCAAGATATATATGTGGAGCGCCCTCGACCGCATTGTCGTTGCGGCCATCGGTCTTGGCGGCAACATTATTTTTGCCAACTTGCTCAGCACTACCGACTTCGGTCTTTTGGCCATGGTAGCCATATTCTCGGCCCTGGCCTACAATCTTTCGAGCTGCGGCCTGAGCGACGGCCTGATTCGCAAGGAGAAACCTACTGAGCGCGACTACTCTACCGTGATGGTGTTTAACGGAGCTTTCGGGCTGTTTTTTTGCCTGCTGTTTGTACTTTTGGCCCATCCCCTCTCAAAGTTTTTCTCACAACCTGCTTTGGTGAATATTCTCACCTGCATAGGCGTGTGTTTCTTTTTCCAGACACTTACGTTCGTGCAGGAAGCCAGACTACGCAAAGAGCTGAAAATGAAGCAGCTCGCCATCATCCATATACTTTCATCATCCACAGCCCTTATCCTCGGTCTTTATCTGGCCCTCAACGGCTATGGCTACTGGGCACTGGTCTCTACGCAGGTATTCCTTTCTTTCTTCATATTTTTCTATACGGTGCTTATTGTGAGATGGATGCCACGGGTGGCGTTCTACAAGGATTCGTTCAACGCATTGTTCGGCTACGGATTCAATCTTATGCTGTCATATATCCTGGCCGCGGTGGGCAAGAATGTCAGCAACTTCGCCTTAGGACGTGTCAGTGCCAATTCAGCCGGCCTGTTCTCGCAGGCCCAGAAGATGGAAGAAGTTCCATTCACATTCATGGAACTGACTTTTTCCAACTCATTTTTCCCCATACTTTCCAACGAGCCTGACGCTGACAAGAAAAAAGAGCTTTGCAGCAGCATGATATCGTGGATGTCGTTGCTCAATGTAGGACTTGCCTTACTACTTATACTTGTGGCCGCGCCCGCATTCAACCTGCTTTTCGGGCATAAGTGGGATGCCTCAATACCCGTTTTCCGCATTCTGGCCATATACGGTACAATGTATTCGCTGAAGCAATTTTTTCAAGCAATACTCAAAGCCTACGGCCATGCCCGTACCATTCGCAATATCACGATATTTGAAGTAATTTTGCAGCTCTTGTTGCTGGTTGCCACACTGCGCTTCGGCCTTATAGCGGTGGCATGGTCGCAGACAGCTGCCATATTAATAATTGTGCCGGTACACATAGCCTACTACGCCAAGGTGAGCCAACAGTCGTCCATGCAAATTATCAGGCTGATGCTGTCGCCATTGCTTATTCCGATTGTAGCTTTCGTGCTCGCCTGGGCGGGACAAGCGTTACTGTGGCATTCGCTCAACCCGCTTTCGGCGACAATTGCAAATACATTGATTTTCGTTGTTTTATGTATAGCCGGCTGGGAAATATTCCCTCACAGCATCTACCTTAAATACCGTACCCTTATTATCTCAAAGCTAATGCGCTGAAAATACGCCGTCCCAAGTATGACAGCAATATGCCCAGCTTGTTCTTTACCCGCACATTCCTGTCGGTCAACGAAGCATATCTGTATTTCCTAACCACATTCCAGCACCGTGCGGCCACATCTGCTTGACCGTGGCGGGTGGCAAGCAGAAAAATATTGAAATTGGCACTCAGCTTTCTGTCGCGGGCTGCCCCGGCCAGCGACGGATGATTCAGCTCCATATAACGCTCAATATCATCTACTACAGCGAGCACATCGAGCCTGCGTGGTTTCCACACATGCATCACACTTTCGGCATGCTGACGGTAGAAATACAAGCTTATAGGGGTATAAGCCACCTTATCGCACAGCAGACAGTAGCGATAGAAGAAGTCGAGGTCTTCATAGCACAGTCCGTCGGTAAAGCCAACCTTATCCATGAGTTCCCTCCTGTATATTTTTCCCCATGGTGCATGGAGTATATTCTTTTGATAAAGGCTGTCGGCAATAGCGTCTTCAGGACTCATTATAATAAAATCGCATCCGTTTGATTTTTTGAACCGGCACGATTTTCCAATCACAGCACCACCTATGGCCAGGCCTACACCCTCATTCTCAAACGCCTTCATAAGCAATTTAAGAGCATCAGGATGCAGAACGTCGTCAGCATCAAGAAAGTACATAAATTCTCCGCGGGCGGCAGCTATCCCCGTATTTCTTGCAGCCGACATACCTCCGTTAGCGCGATGGATAGCCTTGACACGCGGGTCTGCTTCTGCCATCCTGTCTATAATCAGGCTACTTCCGTCAGAAGAGCCGTCGTCAACAAGTATCAGTTCCCAGTCATCAAACGATTGGGAAAATACACTTGCGATACACTCTTCGAGATATTTCGCTGCATTATATACAGGAACGACGATGCTAACCATTATCAAAAGTCATTTATAAATATGGGCGATGTAGGCTCAGACTCACAATTCACACGGCTCAGAGCAGTCACCACATATACACCCGGATATTCTGTGATAAATTCGTTATTCGGAGTCACCGACTCTATAGCCTCGGTATTTTCAAGATCTATCTCCTCGCCCGGTTCAAATCTGTAAACCACAAATTTCACAACATCATCAGCCTTGGAATGAATCTTCGGTTTGTTCCATATCAATTTATCGCCTGTTTTCTTAAGCCCTTTCACCTTGGCAGGCCGCTTGGAACTTATCCACGGATATTCGGGAACAAGCGATATTGTAGCTTGAAAATCTATTTTCAGAGAATCTGCCACCCCGGCTGTATTTTTGGTTATAAGATAGCCGGGCCACCAGCAGTTGCCTTGTATATTGTCGGCATTGCGTGTGAGGTTGATTTTGTGGCGAAGCTGCGACTTCTCGGTTGAATAGCCTATATCGGCGAATTTCATGGTGCGGTCCACATCCTGGCCTATATAAAGATGTCGGCCACCGGCATTGCGGTTCCACCAGTCAACCAGTGTAAGGTACGATGCGGCCTTGTGTTCAAGGTCCCAGTAGAGCTGAGGCATAAGGTAGTCAACCCAGCCTTTTTCCACCCACAGCAGCACGTCGGCATACAAGGCATCATAATTTTGCAGGCCGTTGGTTTCAGAGCCTCTTGAGTCTGAAGACTTGTTGCGCCATATTCCGAACGGGCTTACTCCGAATATCACCCAAGGCTTGGCGGCCTTGATTTCTTTATGCAGAGTTTCTATAAGTTTATCAACATTCTCCCGGCGCCAGTCGTTGCGGTTCTTGCCCTTTCCATAGCGTGCATAAGACTTGCCGTCGGGAAATTCCTTACCTTTGACCGGATACGGATAGAAATAGTCGTCAAAATGTATACCGTCTATATCATATCGACCCACGATATCCTTCACCACCTTGGTGATGAAATCAATGCTTCCGGGCATTCCTGGGTCAAAGTACAGTTTGCCGTCGTACTTCACAAACCATTCGGGATGCTTATGGTAGATATGGCTCTTGGGAAGCACCTGCTTTGAATTGGAGGTCACACGGTAAGGGTTGAGCCATGCGTGCAGTTCCATGCCGCGGGCATGGGTCTGATCTATCATGAACTGCAAGGGATCCCACCCCGGATTGCGTCCGTTATCGCTTATGAAACGGCTCCACGGTTCAAGCTCGCTCGGGTAGAAAGCATCGGCCTGGGGCCTTACCTGAAATATCACGGCGTTGCATCCGGCCGCCTGCAGACTGTCGAGCTGGGCGCACAGATATGCCTTGTTTTGTTGTTCATTTTGTCGTTTATATTGATCTTGAAAGACAGTATGGAGCCACGCTCCGCGAAATTCTCTTTTCGGATTAAGACCAAAGGCACTGATAACGCAACTGAGTATCAGAAGTATAACTATATGTGTTTTTTTCATCGTCTGAAATGGTTTGTAATGCGAAGTTACAAAAATCAACAATTGAATACAAAAAAAATTGTAACTTTGCAGACTGAAAATTTAGCAGAATTGAAAAACAAGCTTCTAAAAGTGATTTTATTCGTTTTCCTGGGGTTGTTTATCGTACCTCAGGCAAAGGCTTTATCGCTCAATCTCGACTCCATAGCCGAGTGGGGCAAATTTCCCCGTTTCTGCATAAATACTTACCGTTGGGGCGATAAATTTTTCAATTCATACGACTCGCTCTACGTGGTGGGCACCGGCACCAAGTTCAATGTAAAAATCACTACCGACTCGTGGCTCGACAAGTATTATTTCTCACTTCCGGGCAATCATAAAGTAGACTTACAGTCCGACCCGTCTACTTCGATAGGTGCATACGCCACATATCTGGCAGTGTCAGTCGGATACGATATCAACATCAGCAATCTGTTTGGCGGAGTCAAACATGCGCGAAGCCGCTACCGATTCGGCTTCGACTGCAGCCTGCTGGGGGTGGAGATGTATTGGGAGAACAACGATGTGGGTACAAAACTCAAACGCTTCGGGCCTTTCACCAACCTCAATATACCCTTCGACGGAATCAAGATAGGCTCATGGGGTATCGATGCGTATTACTTTTTCAACCACAAGAAGTATTCGCAGGCCGCGGCATTTAATTTCAGTAAGATACAACGCCGAAGCCAAGGATCGCTCTATGCAGGTATTTCGATCTATGCACAGGATTACGACTTCGACTTTTCCTCACTCAACGAAGACATGCTGAGCCTGCTCCCCGACTATTGGCCTAACTATCATTACAAGGTAAAAACGCATAATTACGGCCTGCGCGTAGGATATGGCTACAACTGGGTCGTAGGGCGCAACTGGATAGTATGCGGCAGCTTCTCCCCCACTATAGGTGTGAGGAAGGGATACATAAACAGCGAAACCGAAAAGACAACCTTCTCGCTGTACGACCGCATAAAAGCCTCAGCCGTGTGGAACCACGACCATTGGTTCATAGGCGTGGTGGGCAAAGCCGACATCTCACTGGTATCAGAACGAAAAACAATGTTTGTCGGTGCCAACATCTCATTATCGGCCGCAGTAGGCTACCGCTTCAATCTGTGGTAATCTAAGAGTGCCATCACTCAAGAAACAGCAGTGTCACAAATCCCGCTATCAAGGCAAATGTAGCCGCCTTCTGATAGCCGTGGGCATGTGTCTCCGGAATCATTTCATCAGATATCACATACAGCATGGCACCTGCAGCCATACCCATCAGCGCCGGCAGCAGTATTCCTGCCAGCGATCCTATCCAGTATCCCAAGAATACTCCGGCCATTTCGAGTCCGGCCACAAACAGAGCCACCACCATGGCCCTCCATTGCTTAACACCGGCCACAAGCAGCGGGGTTATTATCACCATGCCCTCAGGTATATTCTGCAATGCTATAGAGAGCGACAGAGTCTCGGCATTTGCCGCTGAAGAACCGTCAAAGGCCACACCGGTAGCCATACCCTCGGGCAGCTTGTGCAGCGCTATGGCTATCACAAACAGCAGCACGCGGTTGAGCGACGCATTGGAGCGATGCTCCTCCGCATCAAGCCCCGTAAGGTTGTGCAGGTGAGGGGTGAGGCGGTCGAGCATACTGATAAACACCGCGCCGGCGATTATACCTGCAGCCACCTGCCACAAATTACCATCACCGGCTGATTCAACAGCCGGAATTGCCAGACAAACAATGGCCGCAGCAAGCATCATACCTGCGCAATAACCTAAAAATATGTCGTTAAGACGATGTGGTATCTTCTTAACTATAAATCCTATTGCCGAGCCTGCAATCGAAGCTACACCCAGCATCAACGAGCTATATATTAATTCTTTCATATATTTATACAACAATTTATGTACAAATTTACATAAAAAACATAAATAAATTTTGTAAATTTGCGGTATAATATCTCGCCTCAATCAATCATGAAAACCAAAACCAACTAAAATACATTGACCTAAGTCATGAAATTATTCGACCAACTTACCAAGAAAGCCAAGGCTAACCGCCAGCGCATCGTGCTTCCCGAAGGAACAGAATCGCGCACCCTCAAGGCCGCCGACATGATTCTCGCTGAAGAAATCGCCGACATCATCCTTATCGGTAACCCCGAAGAAATCAAGCGTATGGCTATTGAAATGGAGCTTCACAACATTTCCAAAGCCACCATCGCCGACCCCAACGACAACCACATCATCGACCGCTATGCCCCCCTGCTCTACAACCTGCGCAAACATAAGGGCATGACCGAAGAACAGGCTCGCCTCACCACAGCCAATCCCCTCTTCCTGGGTTGCCTTATGGTAAAGGCCGGCGATGCCGACGGTGAAGTAGCCGGTGCGCAAAACACTACCGGCAACGTGCTCCGCGCCGCTTTCCAGGTAATCAAGACCCGCCCCGGTATCAACGTTGTTTCGGGTGCTTTCCTCATGCTGCTGCCCGAAGGCCTTCCCTACGGCGACAACGGCGTTCTCGTATTTGCCGACTGTGCCGTAGTGCCCGACCCCACTGCCGAAGAACTTGCTCAGATTGCAGTGTGCGCAGCCCAGACTGCCCGCGACCTTGCCGACATCACTCCCAAAGTGGCCATGCTGTCGTTCTCTACCAAGGGTTCTGCCAAGCACGAACGCGTTGACAAGGTTATCCGCGCCACAGAGCTGGCTCATAAGCTCGACCCCACTCTCATCCTCGACGGCGAACTTCAGGCCGACGCAGCCCTCGTTCCCTCTGTAGCCCACAAGAAAGCTCCCGACGGACTGCTCAGCGGCCAGGCCAACGTGCTCGTATTCCCCTCGCTCGAAGTAGGAAACATCGCCTACAAGCTGGTACAGCGCATAGGCGGAGCTGAAGCTATCGGTCCCATCCTCCAGGGTCTTGCAGCTCCTGTCAGCGACCTCTCACGCGGTTGCTTCCCCGAAGACATCTATAAAACCATCATCCTCACATGCTGCCAGGCTATCGGTGCCAAGCAACAATAAACTTCTATAATCATGAAAATACTTGTAATCAACTCGGGCAGCAGCTCGGTAAAATATAAGCTCATCGACACCACTTCTGGCAACACAATGGCCGAAGGCGGCGTTGAAAAAATCGGTCTTCCCGACGGATTCCTCAAATACAAACGCAACGACGGTTCAAAAGCCATTCTCGAACTTGGCAAGACTGACCACCAAGGCTCTATCAAGGCTATCCTCAACATGCTCACCGACCCCAACGAAGGCTGCATCAATAGCTATGCCGAAATCGACGCAGTAGGCCACCGCGTGGTACACGGCGCTGAAAAGTTCACCGAGAGCGTTCTCATCACCGACGAGGTTAAAGACATGATACGTCAGTGCTACGACCTGGCTCCCCTGCACAATCCCGCCAACATGACCGGTATCGAAGCCATCACAGCCCTGATGCCCGATGTACCCCAGGTAGGCGTGTTTGACACAGCATTCCACCAGACCATGCCCGCCAAGTCGTTCATGTATGCCCTTCCCTACAAGTTCTATAAGGAAGACGGCGTACGCCGCTACGGCTTCCACGGCACCAGCCACCGCTACGTATCACAGCGTGTGTGCGAATTCCTCGGTGTTGACATCAAGACCCAGCGCATCATCACCTGCCATGTGGGCAACGGCGGCTCTATCACAGCCGTTGAATTCGGCAAGAGCGTAGACACTTCTATGGGCCTCACTCCCACCGAAGGCCTTATGATGGGTACCCGTGTGGGCGACGTTGACCCAGGTGCGCTCACCTTCCTTATGCTCAAGCACAACCTTACCGCCGAACAGCTCCAGAAGATCATCAACAAGGAAAGCGGTATGCTCGGCATCGCCGGCAAGAGCGACATGCGCGAAATCGAATCGGCCGTAAACGCCGGCGACGAAATCGCCAAACTCGGCCTTGACATGTACGAACAGCGCATCACCAAGTACATCGGTGCATACGCAGCCGAGATGGGTGGTGTTGACATCATCGTATTCACAGGTGGTGTAGGCGAAAACCAGACCGGTCTCCGCGCCAACGTATGCGCACCCCTGGCATTCATGGGTGTTGAAATCGACGCCGAAGCCAACAAAGTACGCGGTGAGGAAACAGTAATCTCTACCCCGGCTTCAAAGGTCAAGGTGTGCGTCATTCCCACTGACGAAGAGCTCATGATCGCCCGCGACACAGAAGCTATCGTAAGCAAGAAATGATAGACCTGCAACATCTGTCTGATATCACAGCCCGTGCACTCGCCGATATAAAATACCCCGGCGAGTGCGGAGGGTTGTATACTCCTGTAGATTACACATTAAGCTCGGGAGGCAAGCGTCTGCGCCCCGCGCTGTGTCTTGCTGCATGCCAGGCTGTATGCGGTGATCCGTTGAAAGCGCTCGACCAGGCAATTGCCATTGAGATGTTCCATAACTTCACTCTGATACACGATGACGTTATGGACCGCTCAGACACTCGCCGCGGTCGTCCCACGGTATATGCCAAGTGGGGCGATGTACAGGCCATATTGTCGGGCGACGCATTGCTCACCATGGCTACTGCCCGCGTTATGATGTGCGACGACGAGAAGCTGCGCCCCGTACTCGATTGCTTCAACGATACAGCTCAGGAAGTCTACATAGGTCAGCAGCTCGATATGGAATTTGAGAGCGACGACAATGTGACGGTTGACGAGTATCTGCGCATGATTTTCCTCAAGACCTCGGCCCTGCTCTGCGGCTCAATCAGTCTTGGTGCTATAGTTGCCGGAGCCGACCGAGAGACTGTCAATGCGTTCTACCGCTACGCCAAGGCCCTGGGTCTCGCTTTCCAGCTGCGCGACGACTGGCTCGACACCTTCGGCGACCCCGCAGTATTCGGCAAACGCATAGGAGGTGACATTGTAAACCGCAAAAAGACTTGGCTCTTCATAAACGCTCTGAACGAAGCTCCGGCCGACATGGCCGCCGCTTTGTCAGACAACCCCGGCAGGGAAGAACTCGTAAAAACTGTCACCGATATTTATCGCCGCCTTAACCTCTCTGAACGTTGCGACTTGCTGATTCAGGACTATTACAACGAGGCGGTCGCAGCGATATCCGAAGCTCATATTTCAGAAGATGACCGCGACTGGTTTATAGCCCTTGCTAAAAAACTGAGTCACAGAAATTCTTGATAAAAATCAGACTTATTTACACTCGTGATTTTCTACTCACGAGTGTATTTTTATAGAATTATGATTGATACCCATACACATCTTTATTTACCTGAATTTGAGGAGGACGGAGAAGCCTCTGCAGTAAAACGCGCCTTGGATGCAGGCGTGGAACATCTTGTTTTTCCTAACGTAGACCTCACGACTGTAGAACCCATGACGCGACTGGCAGCTGCCTTCCCCCACCAAATTTCATGTGCCATGGGGCTGCATCCTACCGAAATTGATGATAAATGGAAAGATAATCTCGACCGTATCTTTGAAATCATCGGCTCCGGCAACAGCTATGTGGCTATTGGCGAGGTAGGAATTGACTTGTATTGGGATAAGACATACCGCGATGCACAGATGCTGGCATTTTCACTTCAGGCCGCAAAAGCCGTTGAACTTGGTCTTCCCTTGATAATCCACTGCCGCGAGGGACTCGACGAGGTGCTTGAGGTACTGAAAGATTATCCGGGCGTACAGGCAGTTTTCCACTCATTTGGCGGCACTGAAGCCGATGTCGACCGTATAAGGGAACTTGGCGATTTTTACTTCGGTATCAACGGCATAGTGACTTTCAAGAATTCAAAATTGCGCGACGTCCTGCCGGCAATTGGTATAGACAGAATCCTGCTTGAAACAGATTCGCCCTACCTGGCACCCGTGCCCCACAGGGGCAAACGCAACGAGAGCGCGTTCATACCACACATAGCAGCACATATAGCTCAGTCGATGGAGATACCCTTTGCAACAGTCGACACTACCACCACGATCAACGCCCGCAAGCTGTTCAAAATCTAAGAGCTTGTTTAATAACAAATGTTAACGACAGGGCGGTCAGTAGTTGAGCGATTATGTCGTGAGGATGAGGGAGTTT
>CAMTKF010000023.1 GCA_947072905.1 uncultured Bacteroidales bacterium | reverse complement strand
TCGGTGATTACACCCTTGACGGTGGCAGCGGCGTCGGGCACGTTTTTAATTACGCCCCACTCAACGCTGTTGGGCGATGCGTCGCCGGTGGCGCTGATTACGCCGTCAGCAGAGATTGAGATACCGGTACCGCCGGCCTTGACACCACCGAGGGTCTTGGCGTCGGCAACGGGCAGCTCGTAGGGCTTGATTTTGCCGATTTCTTCTGTGATCTTGGCATCGGTCTCGGTCTTGGTGTAGATTTTAGACCTGAGCCAGGTAAGGACTGCGGTAAACGCAGCTACAGTAACAGTTTGGATTTTGTTTGCCATGTTGTTGTTTGTTAATGGTTAATAATTGGTTGGTTGATAATTTGAGTGTTTAAGGTTCAGTGCCGGTGTCGGGTTCTGTGGCAAAGATGTCCTCAACGATTTTGAGAACTTCTTCTACGGTTGCAGATTCGCAGCTGCAACCAACGCCGGCCTCGGTAATCTTTTGTTCGATTTCGGCTTTCCATTCCTGCTGCGCCTTGGCGTGGTATGATTCCATGCCTTTTTGGAATGCGTTAACCGTGAGCCGTTTCTCACCGGGATCGGTGACTTGTTTGGTGTCTGCCATAGTTGTTTGTGGTTTTAATTGGTTGATACATATGTTATTCCTTGTCGGGGTCGAATAAGCCGTCGATTATCTGTAATACCTCATCCACCGATGCTACCTCGTCGCATGTGCATCCGCAGTCGCAGCCGCTGCCGGGCAGAGTTGTGCCGGGAAATCCTAAGGGGAGCTGAATAAACAGATTGACGGGCAGAGAGCTGTCGTCAGAGCACGCGGTAAGCTCCACCTGCGGGCCGCATGTGACTACGCTCTTGCGGCTGCCGTCGGCAAATGCAGGATTGGGCTCGTAGGCCGTAAACTCCACGTGCAGCACGCCCGGGCCGAGTCCATGATTGTCGAGCAGCACATGTATCTTGCCATTGTCATTATAGCAATTGGTGGCGGTTGTGCCGTCATACGATGCCACATAGGCATTGCGGCGCGTACACGTCCACATGGTGATTTGCCAAGGCATCTGTGGCCAACCCAATTCGGCTGCAGAACCTACAGCAGGCACAAGGTGCACAATGGCCGATAAGTCAGATTTGTAATTGCGATGTTCCATATCATGTAGTCAATATGCCTGCGCTCACAGCCGCAGCGAAATTAAAGTTATAGTAGTTGCTGCCATTGCGCAGCTGCAGACGGGCGTTGGTGTCGCCATCGTTCACGATGCGTATGCCCACACCGTTGACCTCGGCAACAATCTTGCCTTCCTTGGCCATGAGCAGAGTTGCTTTGGGCCAAGCCGAAGCAAAACCGTCATTACCCATAAGGGTGGTGGTGTTGCTACCCTGCACCAACTTGCTGTTGGTGATTTTAAAGGTGCCGTGTGTACTTTTGAACGAGTAACTCGTTTTTAACAAATGATCTAAAGGTTTGAGGACGAGCCGATATTTATAACCACCATCAAGCGATGCTGTTATAGTATTGGTGTCAAAACCTGAACGAGTTAGATAGAAGTTCCAAGACTTTTGAGACACCCAGTTTGTACCAATCTGCTTTTCGAGCCACAATACAAATTTTATTTTTACAGCCTGGTCAGCATATTCACTAATATCTACAGACACCGACACTATAGCCTGAAGATTAGCCCCATGAGCGGATATTGCACTGCCTCCATTAAGACTGATGGTTTTGAATGTCTTATTATTAACATCGCACAGATACAGGCCCGGGTCAAGAGAGACTTGGAACGCAGACGAGTTGATTTCAGCCTCATGAATGTTGACTGAGAAACGTTCATTACTGGTTTTGGTATCAAACGAAGAACTGCTATATTCCAGCAGCGAAGCTTCGTCACCCACGCTCTGATTGGTGAGTTTGAAATAAAGTTCGCCCTCAGAGTTGCGAAGGAAAAGACCGTCCTTGTCGACAAACAGGTGGTCGCCCATTTCCATGCGTCCTTGCAGGAATCGGATGAGATTTTTGCAGAAGTAAGCCGAGCCGTCGCGGCGCACCAGGAATGTAGCAGCATCATCGCTCTCGCTGATCGATGCGTCTATTTGGTCGCCGCCGCTCCATAGCATAATCAAGCCGCTGCGTACCGATTCATCGACATTCGGTGCGAGCATACCGTTGATACCGGCACCCACTCTCCACACACCGTTAGAGTCGACAAATCCCAGACGTATGAGCGTTGACAGTATAAGACCGCCCTCAATGGTGGTGTCCTGCCCGAGCGCATCCATCAGGTAGTTGGACTCGCAAGGAGCAGCAGTCCACGGTGTTGCCAACGACCCTTTCTCAAGCTTGAGGTTGGATATCTGAGCCTGATAGAATGCGCCTTTGTAACCCGAACCCTGAGCGACATTTGTTTCCTGTTGGATAAATTCAAACATCAAATACTTTTCCCCTGCGAGCCTTGAACTCAGTTTTACTGGAATCTCCATGCGCACGGTCTTAACTCCAGCGTCAGAACTGGTCCATGCCCATCCGCCGCTTAAGTTGGTAGAAGTTTCTCCAAGTTTGGTTAAGGCCAAAACTTGCATTGCGATTAAGCCCTTGGAGTTGACCGTCATATCAAACGAAAGTGTATATGCTTGATTGGCTTTCAACTCAAAGTCAGCATCAAGATTGAAGAGCATGCGGTACAGCACCTGAGACGGCACTGTTTCAGCCGGAGTCGCTGTAAGGTCAGCACCGTATGGATACTGATTATCATTGTTGCAAATTACGCCGAATGGAGCCGACTTCATGGCTGACAGCAGCATCGGGGTGGGGTCGGTCGATGTGCCGGTGTAAACATCGGTAGACCAACCATAAGTGCCGCGGTTGGTGCCGAGTAGCAAGTTCTCACCGCCCATAAAGCCGGATGCATCCAGCAGCACAGGCACAGTTTCGCGGTCATACACTATCTCGGCGCCGTTTATGGTGTCATACAATTCAAACTGCAAACTGCCGGTGTCCGATGTAACGGCCACCGAAGCGTATGCACCGGTGACGCTCGATTTCGAGAGCGTGAGCCACTGAGTAGAGGGCATGCGGCGGTAACGCACCTTATGATCGTGCGAGAGTGAGCGCAGGGAGCCTACAATCTTGTAGACCGTGCAGCTCACCGTGCTTGCCGACAGCTCGCCCTCGCTGTTGCGGGTAACGGCGTTGACACTCGGTATAAGCTCATAGATAACAGCGTCCTCACCGTTCGCGCCATCTATACCGTTAGAGCCGTCCTCGCCACGGTCGCCTTTATCGCCCTTGTCACCGGGTTTGCCGGGCTTGGCTTTGGCAATGCTCATGGTAGCCATGAGGATGTTGCCGTCAGCGAGTTCTGCAATCACATCCACAGTGGCACTGTCGGCTGTGATTTCCGATGTCCGGAACTCACCGCTTTCCTTATCAAGCCATGCGGTGGCTATATCGTTGCCTCGCAGGCTTATGCCTGCGGGCTTAATCTTTTCAGCACCTTGCCATACCGTAACTATGCAGGTGGGATAAACACCGGTAACCTCGCCGTCGGCGTTACAGGCAATCATGGCCATTTCGTTAGAGAGGTCGATTCGGTACGTGCCGACTCCGGGTGCACCGGGTTCGCCTGGCTCGCCCTTTTCGCCCTGCACACATACGGGCGGCATGTACTGGTGCAATGGTTCGCCGCTTGTGTAGTGCACAACCGTGCGCGTCCATACATACCAACCGCTTTCCACGGGGTACAAAGCATCAGGTTTGCTGTACCACTCTATCGTTCCCGGCAGCGATGTGCGCGAGGGATATTTGGTGTACTGTTCCTCCACCGAAGCAATACCGCGACCGTCAGCGCCACTGATACAGATAGGCGTGGATATACGGGCCGAGCAGTCAGCCTTGCGTTCGTAAGAGCATTGCCAAATAAACTTACCGTTTTCTTGCGCCGGGGCATTTGTAGTCCAGCCCTTGTAATCAGCAATCTCGCCCTGCTCGTTGATAACGGGCAGCGTCGGGGTTTCAGAAGCGCTGGTGTGGGAGCAAAACAGCACGTCGCTCATCAGCACGGTGTCGCCTATGGTGGCACCGCTGTCGCCCAGAGTCGATTTGATATGAATGCGTCCTGCGACATCAAGACCTGTAGCCTGGCTGTAATCCAGATAGTGGGCAGCGCCATACGCGCCCAGCCGCACATGTATCTTGCCGGTCTGTGCATCGCGCTCCTGTATGGTGACCTCCTTTCCGGCGAGCGAGTAATCGTCAATGCCGTCATAGCTTATTATGTACGGAGCATTGACACCTACGGCCGATATAACAATTGCCGTTTGGCGGTAGGCGTTGGCGTCGTCCATACCCTTGTAGCCGAGATGTACAATTTCATCGCCGGCCGAGGGTATTCCGCTGCCCGTGTCGCAGTCCGTTTTGCTCAGCTCCACGTAGCCGTATTTGCAGCCCGAGACTTGGTTGGTATAGGCATTCTGCACCACACTGAGCACACGGCGCCAATAATACTTTGTTTCCACGCGCCCATTCTGGCCAACATGCGCTTTGAGCCCGCGGCGGCACAGGGCGAGGTCGTCAGTAATCATAAGCGACTCCGACTCCTCACCCTCGCTGTTCTGCGAGATGAAATAGCACAGGTAAGAGTCGGGGGTTTCCTCCACCGATGTACACTTGATTCCGTCGCCGTCAGTAATGTACAGACAACCGCCCACGGCCTTAGCTTCCTTAACCAGGAGCGACTCAAAAACAGCGTTGCGGCGCACAAAGAGGTCATCAACCTCAGCATAGCTCTTGCCATCCTCGCGCTGCATAAGTATGCCGCCGGCACTTCCGGCCACAAAATGTCCCACCTCAAAAGCCTTGTCAGACGACACTTGGCCGATACTGCGGTCATCACGCGTCCGACTCAGATACTGGTCGCTCCCCGAGCCACCATACAGAGCCTCGATGATGTCGACAAAGAGTTTACCCACACGTTCCGGGGTATTCTCTCCGTTACGTGTGGCATTGCGTATCAGATTTGCAGCTTCAAGCAATATGGATTTATCAATTGGCATAGTCAATAATTTTAGGGCGAAATTAGCTTAATATCATCAGTGGGTAAAAGACACTTATTTATAGCCCTTGCGACGGTAAAAACCGGTTCTGCGTTTAGCCACGTCCGAGTCAAGCGCGGCACAGAACATTGATTTGAACTCATCGCCCAGCGATTCGGCCATAAAGTCGCGCAGAGCCATAACCGATGAGTAGTATTTCACAGAGAACCAGCGGCGGCGTTCTCGCTTCTTGTCGCGGCCTATGTCGCCGGGGTTGCCGTGTGGCACTTCTCGTCCTACGCCAAGGTCTTGCCATAGACCGTATTCGAGAAAATTCTGCGACAGGGTGATGTCGTAGAAACGGCCGTCGGCTCTGACAGGCAATTGCAATGGCGAGCGCCACAGCGCCCCGGTATTCATCACCTTAAGCTTGAAGATTCGTTCCTGCCAGATGTCGATCATGGTTTTGTTCCAAGCCTCGACATATTTTTTTCGGGATTCTACACTTTCGTCAGCCATTCATCCGGATTATAAGCAAGGTTGGTATATGTATCCACCGCAATCTGGAAATAAGCGCAGGCGCAGCCCGTGAAGAAGTAGCGGTCAATCTCGTTGAAGTTGATATTTTCGTCGAGAAAAATGCAGTTCTCGGCCAGACGGGTACGCTCCATCAGCAGCACCGACATGAATTGGCGAAAGAGTTCCCGCATGTTATTCATGCACTCTTCGCGTGCGTCCATATCATCCTCGGCATGGCGCATGGCCAGAAACACGGTTTTCACACGCCGGGTGTGGGGCGAGTTGTCAATGGTTATGTAGCCCTGCGAGGTATCATCAACGGCAACAAAGGCGGCTGAGGAGTACATCTTGTCAAGTGATCCCTGGAAGCCTTCGAGCGATGATACCCGGGCAAAGACATAGCCGTTAATTTTGGCGTGTCGGTTGTTTTCGGTCAGTCGCTCGAAGAAGGCTGCCGCGTCCCAGTTGAAATTCTGTTTCATTTTGAAGGATACTTTTTGTTAAGTTCGTCATACTCCCGGGCTTGGGCGTCGAGCTCGGTCAAAGCCCTTATGGCGTCCATGGCCAGGATTTCACGCTCCTTGGTTATATCGCCTTTGGTAAGGGCGCGAATCTGCGCGTCCATATTTCGGCGCATGGAGTCTGCCGATGGCGCTTCGCCGTCATCTCCCGGCTTGAAAAAGTTCGGGAACATGTCACTTACCATAGACTTTACTGCAGCCCACCAATAAAATATTCCCAGCAGGGCGTCTGCATCCGGCTTTATATCAGGCTTGCGGTACAGTATTTCGGCCATTTGGCGCAGCATATCCTCATTAGATGTCAGTTGATATACTTGCCACAGAGCCTCGCAGGAGAGCCAGTTGTCAAACGAGAAGCCACTTGAGAGGTCGGCAGCCACAGCCGTGGCTCCGTCCACTTCGTCAAGCCTCACCGGTGCTTCGGGTAAATCCTTAGTCCACTCCAAATGTTTGATTGCCGATGCTATTTGGCCGGCGGTGAGCTTGAACTCTACGCCGTCATGAGCCACGAGCCAACCGTCAGCGTATGCACAGACAATCTTCAGCCCGCACCATTTCAGCAGGCATAAAGTTGCTACTTGAGCGGCTGACTGAGCAGAGTAGTCATCCATGGTTCTGAAGCTCACATTGCGGTTGGCCGCCTGCACCTCAATTATGGTTTGCAGCAGAAATCGGAGCTGATCTTGCGAGAGTTCAGCCCACGATTTCGGCACTGTCAGGTTGATTGTCGTGGCCATCAGAAATAATAACCTCCCTTCACATCGTTTTTGAATGGCTCCGGCTTCATACGGTGGCCAATTTCAGCTTGCCATCGTGTATAAATATCGGGATATGACTTCATTTGTTCAAGAACCGGGCGTATAAGATGCCATACTTCGTGTTCGTCGGGGCACTTTGCCTTTTGATCACGCATGTGGAAGCCGATGTATCGCAGTTCCGCCTCGCGGATCTTAGATACCAAAGGTGTAAATTCCGAGAGATAATATTGTTGAGCGCGTAGCTCGTCAAGCACCGAGCCAAGGTAATTCTCTTCCACCTCCTGCTCAAAACGCAGTGCGTGCGAGCGCATTATGCGGTAGGTGGTCATTGTGTCAGACGACATGCCACGGTAGCGCCATACCTCATTCAGGTTTGGAATAAACGTAGCCAGCCACCATTGCCCCATATTCGAGGTGCGCCACGCTGGGACGCTGTATAACCTGAACACGAAGGCATCGAGGTTTTGGTCAACAAACGAGTTGATTGACGCGATAAGGCGTTCAACGCGCTCTTTTGATGCCGGAGCGCGGCCATCGGTGTTGATAACCGTAAAGCCTGAAGGGCTGAGAGAGAGGTCGAGCGACGGCACTGCCATAGCAAAGGCTTTGTACACAATGATTTTCTCGGCATCGCAGAGTATCTGCCCTTCAGGTTCGAGGTCGCCCAAAAAATGCTGCTCAAGCCACGCCTTCGCCTGTTCCAGCCACGGGCGCAGCTTGTTGTAGAGCAGGGTTTCGCCCTTAACTTCATGGATTACGTTTGGAATCAGCTCCTGCAGGCGTTCATTGTCTAACATCAGTATCATTGTTCATCAATTTTTTGAGTGCTTACTTCTTTTGCATCGGCATGTTCATCGAGCGTGGTCAGCTGGATGAACGGGCAATCCGGGTGCACACCTTTCCATCCGTTGTATCGTATTATGATTTCGTGCACCGGAAAGAGGACATCCCTGTAAGGTTTTTTCAGGGCTTGGGCTATAGTGTACAGCTCGCGCTTGTCTGAGCCCGAGTTGTTGGTTTGCGACTTGCCCGGTACAGAGCCTACCAGGTTGGAGTGTACGCGCATCGTGAAGCACAGCATGTTTACAGCTTCGGCGATGTCACTTTCCCAGTCGCCGCCCTCTTTGGTTTTGGAGTCGACGGGAGTAACGGTTATGTCCGGAGATTCGCCTTTGCCGTCGAGAGATATGCTTTTGCCGGTGAACAGCACCGAGCCGGTGTTTTCCACGTTGGTCAGGAACTCAAGCATCTCGCGTTTCTTCTCGTTCATCAGCTTCACCTGCTCGTCTTTACTCACGATGTGCTGCTTGGCAAACAGGTCGTCCCAATAGCGGCTCGATACCTCTATGATGTATTTGATTGGGGCGGCATTTTTCAGCTTAGACTCTTTGGCAGCCCCAATCAGGCGTTTGATGTTATACCAGTTGCCGCGGAACAGAGCGGCATAGTGCGGTATTGGATAATACATGGAGTCAACACCCGGGAAGCGCGACAAGATGGCAAACTTTCGTGTTTTAGAGCGCTCGCCGTTTGGGTTGCTGCGAGTGCTTCGCAGCCCCATGCGCTGCTGCAGGTCTTTCCATGGTGAGCGTGGGTCAAGCAGCTCAATTTCCTCTATATATTCGCCCGGCTGCATCATATTGCGGAAGGGACCGAAAAGCACCTTGGTGATTTTGCCTGTTTTCGCATCAGCGGGGCAAAAGCGGCAATAGCAGGCCGGTTTGCGGTGTAGCTCCACTATTTTGGTGCCGTCGTCATTCAGGATGATGACCGACACGGCAAAGTTGAAGTACATCAGATCCTGGCACACCCCCAAGAAGTAGTCAGCCAATGGATTGTCAAACACAAAATCCTCTACCTCGGCCTGTACGGCTTTGGTGGCGGCTGCAGTGCAGTAACGCAGTCCGCTGCCGTAGCAAACCTCGGCGTTGAACACCTGGCATGTGGCAAGGGTTTCATCAGCTTCGATAAGGTCAAGGATATCGTATGGCATTTGGTCATCTTCGCCCCAAGCCACGTATTCCTTGCCGTTGATGCAACGTGTTGTCAGATTGTCGTTCTCGCGGAATACTGAGGAGGTTTTGGTAACAATAGCCGCCCGGGCATTCAGCAGCGGTATGTCGTGGATTGAGAGGGTATCAATATAATTTTTCATCGTGGGTGGTGGGTATTTTCGTTATAGGAAAACTTCAAAATCGTCGATGCCTATGATGCATACATCATGCACGGTGCGTATTTCACCGCTCTTCAGCAGCTTTATGGTTCGTGTGCCCTTGTAGTAATCATAGCGCAGCGACACGGCGTTATCATATCGGATCAAAGCTCCGTTTTTCAGGCGCACCACCGTCAGATCCACCGGTTGGCCATGCTCGAGCATCTTGCGGGCCTGCGATATGTGCAGACCCTTCTTAGGAGAACTCAGCGCTGAACTCATTGGAAAAAATTCTTAGGCTTATGGGTGGTACATCCATTTCGTCATCGAGGAAGTTCGGGCGGGCATCCACCGTCCGGAACGTGAATCGCATCGTTGTCAGTGAGTCGTTGTCATTATCACATTCGCAGCTGTGGTCTGTGATTATGATTTCCGTGTCGCCCGAAGCGCCTATCAGGTTCACATTGTACGATGATACCAGCTGCTCTACACACTGCGCCTGGTCAGCGGTTAGCGGCCCGGTTTCCACCTCGTATATTTTGTTTATTACCTTGTCGTATTGTATATATCGGCGGCCGCACAGGGTCTCGTTGCTGTCAACGGCGGTTTTGCGCTTAAGTTTGCACGGCAGGTCCAGATATTCGGGAGCGTTAAAGAGGTTGCGGAAGCGGAAAGTCAGAAAATACGGGTCTTCGGCTATGTAGAAAGTTTTTTCAGCAGCTCCGTGGTATATTGTGAAATAAGCTGCGTCCTCGATAGTGGCATCTGAGTTTGACAATACATGCTCAAGCAATACGGCTACGGAGAATGACACCCAGTGCGAGTCGACCTGTCGGCTGAATGTGGATTCCACCACGCCGCCGCTGCGCAGATACACTCTTACGCGGTACTCCGGTGTTCCGTTATCGAGGTGCGCCAGCGCTACGGCCGAGTTGCGGTGCAATATAGTTGACGACGAAACCAACCAGAAGTTCGTCCTGAAGTCAAAACCTCGTGGCAGCACGTGGTTGCAGTGTATTGCATGGAAGGTGATTGTAGATTCATCAAATGCCACTCTTACATCTTGGCTTATTATACCCAGCGAGCGCCAATGCTCTTCAATCAGCGCATCCAAGTCGTGTAGGGTCACCCGACCGCCGTAGGCATAGAGAGTGGTACTGAAGAACTTCTCGTTAGCTCCTCCGGGGTCGCGGGTCACGGTCACCTCCACATGTTCCCGGTCGGTCTGCGCGGTCACATCTTCCAAGCTCGAGGTTAGGATTACGCCTGATATATTGCTTAGGATTTTCGTTGTCATGCCGCAAATTTATGGCTTTGCCGCAGGGAGGTAAAAGACAAACACACAGCGCGGTTGCCCTGCGGCAGCTCACCTCATCGCTGAGGCGAGCTGCTTTGTGGGGCTATTCGGCTTTCTTGGCTACTTTCTTTTGCTTCGCAGGCTCTTTGAGCTGTTCGCATATCGCCACGCGCTTGCCGGCTCTTACAAGTTTGGGCAGGTAGGTGTCGAGTGCGTGGTGGGGGAATCCTGCAAGCTCTATGCTTTTGTTTTTACCGTTGGCGCGACGTGTTAGCGTGATTCCCAGTATTTCGGCTGCGGCTACTGCATCCTCGGCAAATGTTTCATAAAAATCGCCAATACGGAAAAGTAAGATTGCATCGGGGTGTTTTTGCTTCATTTCTTCGTACTGCTTCATCATCGGGGTGATGGCTACCGAACCTGTTTTCACCGTGGTGGTGATTATCTCGGGAGTGGCTTCTTTGGCCTTTGCTTCTGCGGCTTTCTGTGCGCGTGTGCTTACTGCACCCGTGCGCTTTATCTCGGCTTGCAGGAATGAGAAGGCATTTTTTGATATGGGGCAATTTTCCTCTTTGAGCATAAAGGCATAGTTAAGGGCATTGGCCGCATTGGTGAAATTGCAGATGTGCCAGATAGAGCGGTCCGACATATATGTACCTACGCTGATGATAATTTCTTTAGGCTCGGTGATGGTGGCCGTGCCATCAGCATAATAATCGAGGGTGACGAGTGACTGCGGAGCGATGAACGCTGTTACACACACGGGGGTAGGCATGTTGGCGGCGGCTTTGGTGAAAAGATTGGCGGCGGCTGAGGTGTTGACTGTTGTTTGCATGATTGTATGGCTTTAGATGATTAGTAATTAAGATTGAATACGCGGAAGAATGCTTTTCTTACTTCCGATTCAAAGTGCATGGCCTTGTATTCGGCAAGCTCATTTATCGGATTGGAGGAGAGGTGAGAAGCTTTTACATCCTCTTGGGATTTCTTGCTGTCAGGATTCTTTGTGTTGGTGGGCTGTTCCATGTTCTTATTTTTTTTGATTCATTTTTCGTCCTTGTTATCGAGTTTGATTTAGCTTTTACATTGCCAAATGAGGGCGGACGTAGCACCACCGACAAATTTTTGTAAAAAAATACGCTCACCCCGGTGAGGAAGATTTTTTGAACAAAGTGCATCTCAATTTGGCAGGTGCGCAGCCCGCCCTAACTTTGCGATGGAATAGCGTCCAAATCATAGCTCGGTGACATGGACTCGGAAAATGAACCGAAAAAATGTTAGACAATGACAGCACACCCACACACAGCAGCCGGTGCTCTGCAGACAGCAAGATTTCCCAAGAGTTATTTATCTGTTAAAATCCCTGTTTTCCACGGCATTTCATGCCTGAATCAACCCAAAATCTACACTTTTAGCGGTTTCAGCGTAAAAATTTACTCTTAAAACTACACTTTTTGCGGTTTTAGCGTAAAAATTTACCCTTAATTCCTCGTTTCCTGTAGGTTTTCTACAAAACAAAAGGCCGCCCCGTGTATTGGGACGACCTGTTCAGAGTGAGAGAAGAGAATGGGCTTCAAGATTTTTTGGATCTGAAGATTTTCAGCAGGCTCAATATGGCAATGACTGCGACGGCAGTTATTGCGAGCCACGATATCCACCTTGGCATTGTAAAGGCGGTTTTATCGACGACGGTGTCTGTGGCCGCATCATGAGTTGCCCGGGCTTCGACATTTACAGTGTCTTTACAGGCTTCAGTGCGGTGCTCGTATGTGGCGGCTTGGGTGTCTCTGCGGGCTTTGGCCTCCGCTATCGTCAGCGACTTGGGCGAGGCTCTTGCTCCCGGGTTCGCCGTGTCGGGAGCGTAGAACTCAACGGTGATGCCGCTCAGGTCAATGTCGGTTGAGGTAGTGAGCCACGTCAGCACATCTTCTGCCGTCATGGAAGCCTTGACCTTGGCGATTTTCACCGTGCTTGAGTCCCTTGTCTGAGCCGTAGTATGCCGCGACGATTGGCAAGACCATATTCCCGATATCAGGAAAATGGTAAGGATTATAATCAGAGATCGCATATTTTGAACGAGGGACATGCTTTGTTCGCAAATTCATAGTGCCCGTGGACGGTGGCTCCGGGGAACTGCTTTTGCAGTTTGGCAACCAACTCGCGCAGGGCTTTGCGTTGCTCCGGGGTTCGGGTATCCTTGGGCGTTTTACCGTCTGAGGCACAGCCGCCCACATAGCTCACGCCTATAGAGTTGGCGTTCTGTCCCTTGCAGTGCGCGCCTATTATACGCAGCGCACGGCCTTCATGTACCGTGCCGTCGCGATATACGACTAAATGGTAACCGATATCGTTGAACCCTCGTGCCAGGTGCCACTGCCTTATTTGTGCCACAGTGTAGTCTTTGCCTTCGGGCGTGGCCGTGCAGTGCAGTATGATCTTGTTGATTGTTCGGCTGCATGGCACAAGCTTTGCCCATGTCTTGGGGCCGACTATGCCATCGGCAATCAAGCCCCAGTCCTTTTGGTATGTCTTTACGGCTTCTTCGGTGATTTCGCCGAAGATGCCGTCCTCGGCCAGGCTCAGCATCGCTTGCAGCGTTTTCACATCGTCGCCGCGAGAGCCGCGTTTAAGTGTATTCATCATATCGGTAAATTATGGAGCTTCATACGCTCGGTTAGTACTTTATCCAACTGAGCCATGTGCTCAATCTGTAATAGTATAAGGGATTGTTCTTTCGCAGAGAGCCTGTTAAATCGGGCTTCGTTTTCGACAAACGAGCGCAAGTTCTTAAGGTGTGTGGCATTGCGGGCATGATGGCCGGCAAGACGCAGTTCAAAGGGTTTCATTGTCAGGTGCTTTATCTGGTTTTGACTTTTCTTTGTCGCGCAACAGCTCGGCAAAGTGTTTGAATTGGAAATTGAGGTCAATGCCCATGAACGCGCCGGCGGCGACAAGCACCATGCCGAATACTGTGATTACCGAGGGGTGAATTTCGCCCTGCGGTGGCATATAGAGTGCGAACATGACCACGACCATTCCAAACACTATAAGCAGGAAGGCCATCAGCGAGTGGGCCGTGAGCTTTCGTTTGAATGTTGTGATTGTCTGTGGCATTTCGGGGAGAGAGTTAAGAGGTTTGTATTCGATGCAAATTTACGGCTGCAGATTAGCTGTGCAAAAGACGGTTCGGGCTACATCACTCCGGTGGGGTCGATAAATGAGGCTCCCGAGTAGGGACGGTTTTCGCATCCTATATACAGGGTGTCGAATGCGTCGGTGCCGTCTGTGCGCAGTTCCAGGCGGTCGTCTTCCGTCTCGGCCAGTTTCTCGCCCGATTTGTCTTTCTGGAATCCGTTGCGGCCGCGGCTCACTCCGGCCGATTGTATGGCCAGTATCAGGTCGTCATTATTCTGACGGTTGAAGTATGGGGTAAGGCGGTTAAGCCCGGCAAAGCCGCGGTTTATCAGGTTGTATTTTTCATCGTGGCGCATGGGGTTGCCCAATGGTATGGCCACCACATGCCATCCGTGTTTCTCAAACTCGTTGATTATAGTGTAGCGAAAATCCACCGAGTTGACCGCATAGTTCGATCCCAGCGCCGTTGTGTCATAATAGAACACCACGGTTTTGCATTGGTGATGGGCATAGTATTGGCAAAAGTCGGCCACAAGTGCCGGTATCTTGCGCTCATACTTAACGAAGAATGATTTGAGCACATTAAGGCGGCCCAACCGTTCATCGGGTTGTCCTGACACTATCCAGTTGATATTGGCATTGTAGTCCATACCTATGCAGATGGGACGGTAGCGGTCAAGGTCGCGGTCGGCTCGGCAGTCCATGGCTTCGGGTTGGAAGTCATAGCCTATCGTGTCAAGGTATTCAAAATCACTGTCGTTATACTTGTGGTCTTCCTTCATGGAGCTGTAGAAGCCGTCGCGCGCTATGCCTATCTTCCGGCACATTATCGAGGTCTGGAATGTCAGGGGTGTAAGGTCGCGCTTCATATCGCGCAGATATTGCTCGCCCAGCAGCTGCACATTTTCCACCGAGGAGTATTCGCGGTAGTAGGTGGCTATCGAGCGCAGTTTGTTGATATTGGCATCAAGACGACGCAGGTGACCGCGCAGGTATGAGGGCGGGTCGACTCCTTTTTGACGCAGCTCCAGGATCTTCTGTTTCAAGCGCCATTGTTCCACCACTCCGGCCTCTATGGCTCGTATTATCTCCATATTGCGCTCGGTTTTCATCTCTTTCTCGTATTCCAGAAACCATGAGCCCTTTTTACTTTGGGGCATATCGCTCAGTATCAGCATGGCATGATTGAACGAATGCTTTGAAAAATGGCTCTTTATGCCACCGTTGGCGGGCAGGGTTTCCTGGTGCAGCTTAACGGGGTCAATGAATTTTGCTTCATCGACCAGCAGCCACGACAATGTAAGCGAGTTGGCAGCCCCTTTGCGGTCCTGCGACAGTATGACCGCCACCGAGCCGTTGTAGAATGATATGCATTGTTCCCAGTCCTCCGGCTCGGTTATGGGCTTGGCAAAGGTTTTGGGAGGACGCCTGCCCACTACATAGTGTATGCCTTTCTTGAAACCCCATCTCTCCCATGCCGCAAACAGCCCCGGCAGGGTGTTTGTCAGGCCGTGCTTGAACGTTGGCACGACAATGCCGCCGGTTGAGCCCTGCATTCGTTGCATCATTTTCAGCCCGTATGGAGCTGCAATTGAGTCGGTTTTTCCCGTGCGGCGCCCGGCTACGATTACAGTTGTGCGAGCGGCTATAAGCTGTGCCATCAGCTGCGGGCGGTTGAAATACACCTGTTTTGCTTTAGGGTTGACTTGTGCCATCTGAATTGAATAAATGAGCTTCTTCAAGGTCGGCCTCCTCGAATTCTACATCTTGAATATCGGGGTGGTCGCGCAGAAGTTCCTTGGTGAGTTTGGAGATATGGTTGTAGAGGTCGGGTATTGGAGTAAGGCCGAGCACTGTGGGGTCAGTGGTGGCACACCATGGCTGCACCGGTATCTGATCGTATTCCGGCATGAAGTCATCGGGCTTGTCGAGGCCGTTGACTTTCGACATTGTGGCAATTACACGTTCCATCGTTTTCGTGTCCTTGCGGGCCTTGGCCATGGCGTATGTTTCCGCAAGCATTTCGTTGGCCTTGGCGCGGTAGTATTCTTTTGAGTGACACGACAGCAGGGGCACAAGTTGATGGATGAGGTTGATGTCGGCGTAGGCCGTTGATTGCGACACGCCGTAGCGGCTCATGATCTGATCGCGCAGCTGCCTGTCCTTCATCGACGGATTGGCAAGCCAGTAATTATACATGTCGCGCAGCCTCATCACTCGCTCGGCCAGCGGCACAGGATATTTGTCGCGGAGTTCGTCCTCCGAGGCAAACAAATCAACCTTGCAGGCTTCAAGGGGAGAGATTATAACAGCCATACTTATTCGTCGTCCTCCATGTCAAGCAATGCCTTCTCCGACATTTCCAGCGCCGCGGGTGAGCCTACACGGGCAAGCATGGCCATCTGCTTGCGTATCTCTATCTTCTGCGAGATTTTGCCTTTCAGATAGGCTATGCGGGCCGGGTGGTCAACACTGTTGATGTCGGCTTTAAGCTCCATCTCCGGCACGCCCAGCGATATGGCTATTTCCGTGGCCGGCATATACAGCGAGGCAAGCTGCTCAATGGTTTGCAATTCGGTTTCTGAATACTTCATGGAACGGTACTGATTGACGGGTTATTACATATTCAAGTTGTTTGTGCAGTGAGTCAAATACGCTGCTGTCTGTCGAGATAGAGCCTGTTTCGTAGCGGTTGCCGCGGGTAAGGTTCTGGCTCATCACCACGGCCACTTTCCACCTCTCGTTTGACACCAGCAGCAGCTTCGAGTGGTTGTCGGCCAGATAGCAGTTCTCTACTGTCTGCGCGATGAATGGCCACAAGATAAGCGTTTTGTTCGTGGCCTTGAAGTCAAGCACTATGTCGAGCGTGCGCACCAGGCCTTCTTTTTCTATGAAGAATATTCTCCTCAGAAATTCTTCAGAGATCGAGAATGATGTCATCTGCACATCAGCCGGGCCGGTTTGCTCAAGAATCCATTTGAGTACGTCGGCCACTTGCAGCACATTGCTCAGATAGGCCTGATAGGGCGTATCGGCCAGGGGCTTCAGCACCTCAGTGTTCTTATTGTTTACCATTACAGCAATTTGGCCTCGCGCATCTTGGCGCGCAGCCGCTCTGACGGGTTGATTATCCTGGAGTAAATATCGCTAATTCTGTCGGCAAGCTCGTCCTTGGGTGCTTTGGCATACTGCCCCAGCAGCAGGTTGCACAGCTTGGCGGCATTGGCACTCTCGGTGCGGGCGTCCACACTCGGTGCTAAGGCGGCGACAGGTGTACCTTTTATGTAGTGGTCATATTTATCCCAGTTAGAGCGGTACAATCTATCCTGTGCAACAAGATATTTTGCCCAGGGATATCGGTCGCTGTCCGGGCAGGTGGATGTTTCCGGGGTTATCATACGCAGCCTTGTGTGGGCGTCGCGCATGCGCCGCAGCACTTCCGCATTTTCCACATACAGCTGTTGTACCTCCGGCGGCAGCTCATCATGGTCGGCTCGCTTGCCTCGTTGATATTCCGAGCGTTTTGACGGCTCCGGATTTTCAAGGCCGTGGCTCTTTACTATTCCCTTCACCTGAGTCATCAGCGCCCTCACTTCCTCATGGGTAATGTCAACAAGCCGCTGCTTGTAGATTTTTTGCAGGTGGTACTCTATTACGGCGGCATTCTTCGGCAGATTCCGCATTATGTTGGCATGGAGTATTTTGTTGCGGCTCACCTGCAGCAGCAGCGTGGCGCCGGCCATCAGGTCGCGCTGAGCCGGCTCAGTGTCAAGCCATTCTTTTATTTTGGGTGTCAGTTCCAGTTCTATCATAGCTTATTGTTTATTCCGGCCACAAACAGCAGGGTTTTCCCAAGTGGCCTTAGCAGTTCGTTCATTCCTTTAAGCGTTGAACCCGTGGTGACGAAGTCATCAAATACTATCACATTCGGCTCCTGCGGCAGCACATTCAATGAGAATACCGCGTTGATGCGCTGACGTGAGTGACACAGGGCAACGTCCTCATAAAAAGGTATTTGCAATCGCTCATGAATTTCCTCGCAAATAAGCGATGCAAAATTCCGCTCCTTATGACGTCGCTTGGGCGATGTACATATACACCAGTGTCCGGAGCTTAATGATGGTCCGAGCAGTTTAACCAAAAAGTCCGATACGGCTTCCGCAAAATGCGGTATCTCGGCCGGATCGGACTTTATTTCGGTGAGGGTTCTGCCCATCAGTGACTTTTGCCATAGCGAGAGGAACCACAGCCCGGCTCTTGGGTTCAGGCGTGGCCGGTAGTCAAAATTGCATCGTGCCTCGGTGCTTTTGTCCCAGCTCTTGCGGCTTGCTAACGCAAAGATGTCTTTTCCCCCGGGCAGATCTCCGAGAGCCGCGCTGCCGTCGGCTACCTCATAATCGGTCAGGAGCGAGGTGACCAGCGCCGGCAGGCTCTCGGTGTTCTGTACATCAGGGTTCCGTAGCGGCGCCTTCGTTGATGATGCCATCTTCGGTGGGGATGGGGCCGTTGTAGAAGGGAGCGTCGGCGGCGTCGTCGGCTTCAAGGGCAAAGGTGGTGCCGGCACTGCCCGTAGCACCCTGGCCGTTGTCGCGCGAGGGCGATACAGTGGCGCCGTTGTACTTCTCGCAGCCTACAACGCGGTAGCGGCCTTCCATATCTTCAACAATAGCGATTACGCGGCTGTTGATCAGGGTGGTGGCCGCGGCGGCAGCTTCGGGGCCTATGCCGGGATGCACAATGGTGGTGGTTACCTTGAAGGTTTTCGACGGCTCCTCGCCCTGCGATTCCGATTTGAATTCGGCTTTGCTGGGCAGGTGGTCATAGCGCTTGAATTTTTCGCCCTCGGCCAGGGTAAAGGCTCCTTCGTAGGTGGCTGAGGTGGGACGGCCATATTCGTCAACGGGCAGCTTGGGCCAGCCCAGAATTGACGATACGGGTATCAGGTACGCGCTGCGCTTGATACCGGGGGTTACTGGCACACCCTCGCAGCGTCTCAGCTCCAGTAGGGTGGCGAAGCATGATTTTGGATCTTTTGCCATATTTTTTTGCGTTTTGAGGGTTAGGCTGCGGTAAAGTCGACAATGCGCAGACGGCGCGGGTCAATGGTGCGGAACTGGAAGCCAAGCCACATATCCGAGGCCATGCTCAGCTCGTAGTGGTTCTTGCGCATGATGTCGGTGCTGGTGGCATCGCCCTGGTTGTAGCAGCCTGCAAGCAGGTTGCTTGTCTGGGTGATGATGGCCTTGTTGGTGCCGTCAAGTTCGGGCAGCCCTACAAGTGTAAGCTTGCGACCGCTGCCTTCTACGAAGGGTTGATCGTACTGGGTGTTGTAGCTGATGCCGTTGTGGGTCAGCAGGTACGATTCGTTGTACTTGTCGGCAAAGTCGATCGAGCACAGCATCACGTTGTTCTCGCGGCGCATGAAGTGGTTCATCGAGAACAGTATTTCCTTGGCCACATCTACGGCGTTGGCATTGGTTACTTCATCGGTAAACTTGAAAAGGTTGCCCTTAGCTTCTGTGATGTTGCCGGCTTCGATTTCCTTATCGGCAATGGTCAGCAGGCCGTCGCACAGGTCCAGGGTGGTATCGCCCGCGGCGTTGCGCTTGCCGGTAAATGCGGCCTGTGCTATGTGCTGGCCGCGTGCCTTGACAATCTGGGCAAGCACAAGCAGCGTGGTGCCGGCTTTCTTTATGGCCTCGGTAATTACGGGGTCGTCATAGCCCAGAGGAATGTCTATGTAGTCTACGGGCGAGAAGGTTTCTACCACGTTGCCGGGGAAGGTCTCTATCTCGCGGAAGTCTATGTCTACTGTGGCCGCTGAGCTGCGGTCTTTCTTGAACGGAGCAAACTGGCTTTGACCGCTTATTGAGCCGAATCGGCGTTTGCCGCGCAGGCCGTTAACGGTCTGGAAGTACTTCAGTACGTCCTGGGCTGCGCGGATGGGGAGTTGCGCAAGGACTTTGGCCCACTTGATGCAGGTCTTTTTGTAGTCCTCGAGCATTGCTTCGGTAATTTTGATTTGTACGTCTGCCATAGGAGAGAGAGTGTGTTGTTGGTTGTTACGGAATCATTTTCAGCAGGGCTTCGGCCACCTTGTCTGCGTCGACTTCGTCCTCGGCCTTTTGCTGTACTTCGGTGGTCTTGTCTGCCGGTTCTTTCGCAAGATCATTGATTTTGCCTTCGAGCTCAGCTATCTTGCTGTCTTTTTCGGCAATCTTGGCTTCGAGGTCGGCGAAGGCTGTTTCTTGCTCGGCAAGTTTGCCTTCAATCTTGTCGGCCTGGTCCTCGGTAAGGGTCAGGCTACCATCGGCCACGGCAACCGCTGCTCCGAGCAGCGCCGCGAGCTTGGTTAGTGTTTTTGCCATTGTCTTCTGGGGTTGTGCGGCCTCGGTGCTGTTTTCGGCTACCTTGGCTGCGGGTTTTGTTGAAAATAAGTTGAATAGTCGTTCGAGGATCGTGCCTTTCTTCACATTAATGGGCGGCAGTGGAATTCCGGCATCGGCCAGCACTGTGGCCATAGTGTCGGTAAGCTCGGGCTTCTCGTCTTCAGGATCGTTGGTGATTTCATCAACGAAGCCCCATTCTTTGGCTTCTTTGGCTGTAAGCCATGCGCCCTCCTGCATCAGCTGCAGCAGTTCGTCCTTGGGCTTCTTGCAGCGCTTGGCATACATGCCGGCGATGCAGCCGTCGATGGTGTCATTATCCTTTTTCTGCTTCTCGAGCTCGGCTATATGGGCCGCCAGTTCATCGGCGTTCATATAGTCCCACTCCAGCACCAGCGACATGCACTTATGCACCAGGAACAGCGCATCCGCATCTATGCTGATGTGCTTGGCGCCCATGGCCGCTATCGTGGCTGCCGAGGCGTTCATGCCCACATAGTGGCAATGTACATTGCCGTGGAGTCCGAAGAGTGATGAAATAGAGAGTGCCGTCGCTACATCGCCCCCCAATGAGTCTATCAACACGTGTACCTCGCTGTCCTTGTGCTTGTCAAGGACATAGTTAACCATGTCGGCATTGAAATCCCAATATCCGACACGGCCTTTGAGGAAGAGATTGTAATTTTTTGGCATAGCTGTCGTTGTCTATGCCGCAAATTTACGCCCCTAAATCGGTGAGTTAAAAGACATCCCGCGGTTCTGATTATTGTTTGTCCACAACTATCAGGCAGGTTTTAACCATTGTTCCTGAGTCTTTAAATGAGCCGTCAGCGATGGGCGACATAGAACCGCCATACTTTTCTACCAAAGCTCTGAGTTCTGTATAAGGTTTATCTTTCCGAAACATAGCGGCCGAGGATGCAATGGCTACCACCTTTCTGCGAGCTATATTGATAGCATGCCTTATGTGTCGAGCGTCCTGAGACTTGCAGAACGGCGGGTTCATGACTATTACATCATATTCTTTTGTCGGAGTAAACTCCATAAAGTCGGATCCTACCACATTGAAACCATTTTCAGTGAGATATGCGGCATTTTCAGGATTTAGCTCCACACAGTCAGGGGCTGGCATATACTTGGCAATCGCACCACGACCGGCGCTCGGCTCAAGACATGTTTCGTCCGGGCGGATGTCTGCGATGGCTACAATCTTTTTAGCGAGATTGTCCGGGGTTGGAAAAAATTGGTATAGGACTTTGTCGGCCACGTATTCTCCGGATGCGATAATCTCTGAGATAATGTCACCCACATCCTCTTTGAATACAAATGCTTTTTTTGATGAGGTCCATTTCCCTCCGATGGATTTCAAGAGCTTTGATACTTTTTCATATAATTTGCGGTCGAGTTGCGCCGGAAGTTGAAGACTGCTGCCATTGATAGTACAGTTTTGCAGAACAGTTATTACAGAGGATTCGATTTTCATATTATTGGATTTTTAAGAGTCTTCGTATTGTACTTGTTATATCGTCAATCATGGAGATTGTTTCAGAATCTTGAGGCAGATTCTCAAGCATTTCTTTAAGTTTCTTTAGTGATTCTGCGGTTTCTCGCATGTAAGCTCTCCGGTCTTTACGCTCTTGGTCAATCACTTCTATAAGACGCCTCCATGAGAGGCAATCTTCTTTTTTCCCTTTATAGGCTAATATAATGCTTGCAATAGATGTGAGCCTGCTCACCAGCCATTCTTGCATATAGAGGTCGGGCAATGTAAATCGGATCTCCTTAAGTACATCCGGTTTGAGTTTACATTGAAACCCTAACTGCACATCGTCTCCTTTATCAGGGATTGCCTCAAGGATAAGCCGCGAGACCATAGCCATAAGATATTGCCGCGAGACATCTTTCTTGGGGCGGATTGCACATACATGGCCTGACAATAAAGCGTTAGGATGGGTATTCAATCCCATTTTGCCAAGTGTTCCTACTATGGATATAAGTATATCTCCCGGTTGAGAGAACACCGGTTCTTTCAATTCAGCATCGCACCATCTTGAGGGAACAAACCGGCCTGCTTGCAAATCCGATGCTCCTACGATCAGCGGATAGCCCAGGCCTTCATTGTTGGTTTTTTTCTTGTCTATATTTTTGCCTGCGATTATATCGCAGCAATCTCCTAATCTGACTATAATATTTTGTGGGTTCATAAAACGCAGGGGAGTACCGATTTTTGGGCTATGTGGCTTATTTTGTAGGTGCGGGCTGCAGCTGTCCTTCCCGGCTCGCCTGCCGATTCGTTGTATTCAATTTTGGGGAATCGTCCTTCTCGCGAGCCTATCAGATATTGTAACCCGTCAGCTGTTGTCACCACAAAGGCCAGGTTCACACCTTCGGGCAGGTGATGTATGGTGGTGAATTCGAGTGTCGACTTTTCCTGTCGCACCCCGTTTACCTTTGTTCCCTCCCATTGCAGCGTAGCGCGACCGCTGTACTCTATCTTTTCGCTTGGTGCCGTAACGGCTACCACGCACCCGCATATCGAGTGCAGCATTACTCCGGCCTGAAGGTCGGCACATCTTACGATTTCTATTTTCCGGATGCCCGGCAGTGTTCTACAGCTCATGGTGTGTGCTTTGTACGGTTTGTGCGCTTTGTGCGCTTTGGTAATTTTGCCGTCTGAAGTAAACGATATTTAACGATATTTAACTCAATTTCCCTTGACTTTTTTTGCGCATCCGCAGATACATTTGCCGCAGAGTCTCCCAGTTTGTTTCGCTGCGTTCTATCCCGTGCTTGTCCATAAAGTCATATATGATGTCGGTAATCTGCACGTCATGCCCGAAGAGCTCGCCAAGCTCCATGTACATCTGCGACCGGAACAGCCTTTTGCAGGCCGACACAAGTGCTGCACGGCCTGATTCGCTCAGGTAATTCCTCGACGCCGGATTGATGCCCTTGAAGCTCGGCACTTCCACCGGCAGCATACCCGGCTCGGGCTTCTCCACGTAGCCTCGTGGCGGCTGACGCAACAGACTGTACAGCACGGCCTGTGGTGCCGAGCCGCGTTGAAATACTACTCGCTTGCTGTCCTCATCCCAATAGTGATGACGCAGCCATTGGTCAAGGTAGGCCGGGGCCTGTATGTAGATCGTGTATTGCGACATGTCAATGTGTGAAATATGAGTCGATTAGCCACTGCGAAGTTACAAAAAATTCTGTAAACGTTTGAGTTTACATTCATAAATTGATTGATGATTCATAAAATATTTCTGAATTTTTGTCCGGGTAGGTGCATTTTTACTGTGCATTCGTGCGCTTTTGCACTACTCGCAATATATCAGCTATTTACAACCGTACTTTTTTCATTAAAAAAGTGCGCCGCAGTGTGCGCCCTTTTCCCAAATTTGTACATCCGTACATTCGTGCGCAAAAGTGCAAAAAAAGTACGGTACTTAATTCGCTGATTTACAATTGTAAACAGCCATTCTGCACGAATGTACTCTTTTTTCTACTTCATTACACACAAGAAAAAAATAAATTATAGAAATTGTTTCACGTGAAACATAAATCTCTATGTTTCAACGCATTATCCCATACAATCAACGCACAGGGGTGGGGACGGCTGCGTTCTCCCCCGCGCCCCCTCCTGCAGGTTTCGGACTCCGTGCCCGGGTACTTTTGCACGGTTGCACCCTGTTCCCGATTGCTTTCTTCCGGGGGTGCAAGGGGGTTGAGACTTCAGCCACTACAGTAGTGTAACTAACTCAAAGGTTAAATACTTGCATATACTCTTGACATTGCCTAACTTTGCATGTATAATACCGCGTTTTTGTGCATACACATACATGAAAACGTATATATATAAGGCAATCCACATAGGTTCAATACAAGATATTTGATAGTCATCGCCTTCAGGCGCTATTGACTGAAAGGAAATAGAATGGTTTGCTACTCCGAAAAGAAGCAACCAAAAGCGGCGCACCGTTGTGATAACGATGCGCCGCTTGCTTTTAGATACCGTCGACTCCGATTTGTTCAACGGAGACTTGCGACTGTTATTCGCTCGCTTCGCTCCGGCCCAGCAGCCACCCCACCTTGTGGTCAATCACACAAGTCTTGTAGCCAAGCCAGCTCATGGCTGCCGCTACTTCGTTCAGTTCTATGTCTACCATGTCGGCCAGATCAAGGATGATTTCCTGCGATGTGCGCACTTCCATGCCCTTGACATTGAAGTTGTCCCGGTTCATCGGGCGGTAGCCTGCCAGATACCCCGCTATGATGTCGGTATAGGGCGGTTTTAAATTGAGTGATTCTTGTTCGTCCATAGGGATATTGTTATTAAAAATGAATTCGTCGATGCGAGCGCGGAGGCGATGGAGATCCGGCATTTCGTTAAGGGCGAGAGTGCCCAGAGAATAACCGCCGGCTTCGGCCCGGATAACAGGATGCAGAATTACGCGTCCGGAATCATCGTCATCAAAAGCGTCTATATCGATAGTGATGACGGGGATAGGAGTAAGGCGGCTCATTTATCACCTCCTTTCTCGAGTATATGGCGGATGCCACCTGCATGCTGTATGCGTTCAGAGCAAACGGGGCACACGACCCGGCAATAATGAACGGTGTTTCGTTCAGGCGCGCCTACCGGCAGGAGGTGATGTAGTGAGCAACGGATGTCAATTGGGGCACCGCACATTTCGCAATTATAGTCAGCGATGCGCAGGCGTTCGCTTTTGCAAAGGTGGCGCTTCTTTGAGCGACCTGCAGAGCGTTTATGCAGTCGGTGACGTGTGATGTAAATGCGCCAGCCGAAGAAGTTGAAAACGCGGTAGTTCTGAGGTACGGGATTCATAGCTCACCTCCTTCCTTTGGCATGGGCATGAGAGTGGCGCGGATAGCCCACACTATACCCCAGGGGAGTGCCCAAAGGCAGTCCGTGGCAACAGCTTTGCCGGCGGCGGTGCTGTCGGTGATTGTAAGATTGTGCCACCATACAGCGCAGATAAGAACTGCAGCCACGGCCATAGCCGCTTTTTCGCAGAACAGGGCGCGGAGGATGTTCCGGGGCGTACAGATGCACTTTGCCCGGCTCCATGCCATCGAGAGGGCGTGGGAGAGGCGGCGGCCAATGGTTAATGACTTGCGCAGAGATAGCGCGTTGAGAATCACTACGGGCGAGTTAGAGCGGCGCCCGGGCGCTTTGAATAGAATGGTTTGATACATGATGTTTGACTATCATGGGTTATAGCATTTAGGCAGACATAAAAACGGCTACCTTTCCGTTGCTATAACCCATGATAGTCTGCCCCTAAGGGAGGTATTATGAAGTTCGGAAAGGTAGCCGTAGAGGGCTACTGTATGTCTTGGTCACGACACGAATGTCGGGAGCAAAATGGCATAAAAAATGCCCGGCAATGTCGAGCGTCTAAACCTCCGCTCATGGTGACAGACTTACTGTCGTGGGTTATAGCACCACAAAGATACGACAAGTAAGGGACATTGCCAAATATTTTTGCATAAAAAAATTATTTTCTTTTTACCACCATACCTGTTGCGATTAGTGTATAACCTTTTTTGCTTGTTGGATCTCGTTGAATATTGAGATTTAACACATAATCACCGCCGGCAGCTTTTGCGGCTTGTGCCATATATTTTATTATAGATTCGCTTGTTGCATTAGCGTAAGATTTCTTACTTGTTGACGATGGGCTGCCATAGAGGTCATCATCTACTTGTTTTTTAGGAGTATAGTCGTTATTGACAGAAATTTTCTTAACCTCAACTTGTCCGCTTTGTTCAATAACAATAAGCGAGCCAATTGGCTCATAGTCAAAGTTGACGGCATCCGATTCTGTCATCTGTACGCCATACAATTCGGCGGCCGGGCGATAGTCTAACAGCCCAACATACACAGCATGCTTTGGGAGGCAGCTGGTCATCATCACGAGAAGTGAAACGATAGTGAAAAATATTGATTTTTTCATTGAATATAGGATTAAGTTTATTTGCCGAATTTACGGTAAAGATGTTGAAATAAAAAATAATTTACAGGAAAATCTATTTTTCTTGAGTGTTGGATTTTGAATATTCCTCTATCTGCCGTAGCAAATAGATGATGTTGTCAAGACGGTCAACAATGACAGCTGTTAAGAGTATGAATACTCCTAAGACTATGCCAGATATCAAGATGAATGGATTATCAAGGAATGAGCCGAGGACAATGGATAAAAGAATAACTATCATCCCTACTAGCCCAATACTCGATCTTTTACGTGGTTCTTTTTCCATATTATTTAAGTATTTAGCATCTCTATAAATTCGCTTTCATCTATAATTTCTATCGGACAGCCAGCTGCACGATATTTCTCTGCGGTTTTCATCTTACCGCTAAGCCCTTTTTCGCCCACAACGCGCAAATCTTGAACTCCGACAACAAGGAAGTCTGTGTCTTTTGTAAGGCGTTCCGGAGCGTTTCCGCCTATCTTCACAACTGCTGCTCTCGCATCGTTGCGCGTCATGGCCTCCATCTTCCCGGTAAAGACTACATCCATACCGAACAAAGGATTGTCGGGTTGTGCAGCTATGGCCACACCCGATGGGTCGAAGACTTGTTTCTTCCGGGCTGAATAGTCGCGGATACAGAGTGAGGGGGTGAAAGCTTCCTGGGCTATGAGGCCTGGCTTTATCTTATGACTGTTCAAGAACTCAACGATGTTTTCTTCTTGAACATCTGAGAGACTGCGCAGCGCAAGTTCGCACCAGCGTTTGGCTATACCAACCGGGTCTTCGCTATAGATGCAGTAGTTGTAAAACTTGTAGCTGAGGTAGTCTAAACTGTATGAAACAGCATCTATAGTTCGGCGGCAAATAGCTTTGGCGTTACAGTAAGTAATTGGAGCAAAGTTGATACCCAGGCGGGTGAGGGTGCCATAAAGTGAACGGGCTGAGCTCCCCTCGGCTGAAGACACGGCTATATCAAACTTACTGAAGATTGTCTGAATCCGTGGCCATTGTGAGCTGAATGGCTCGAAGGATTCTACTTGTGAGGATGTGATGCCCGACATCACCATCACGAAAGGTGCTTCAGGGTTCAGAAAGAACTCTTGGGGTGACTCAGCTTGCCCATCAACAACAGGTATTATAACGAGATGGCAGATGCTGTTCTGCGTCTCGTTAACGTTTTCAGCATGAAAGAATATGAATGATGGATTCATAAGATTAGAATGGTTTGTTTTGCCGCAAATATACGACAAATATGTTACAACGCCAAACAAAAAAACATGACGGTAAAGGTAAAATGTTATCGCTAACCCTTTGCCAGAAATTTAAGCCGTTTGATTAACGTTTTAGCAGTAATCACGTCCTTGTTTACTGCCTTTGCAAGTTGTAGCATGGCCAACCGGAACCGAACAGATTCAGCTGTAAAAGAATTAGGAGCGATTCGGCACATTTCACGTTCCTCAGATGTAACTATTTTTTTACTCATAGTCGCAAATTTAGCTATTATTTTCGGTATAAAAAAGCCCCCGCCGGGGTGGGCGAGGGCGTGTCAAGACCAAAAAGTCGAAAGGTGTTAATTAATCAGACGAAATGAACTTGACTTAATTCTGTTCCAAACGAGTGGAGTGCTTGGTTGATTTTCTCAACGGTACGTGGAGATGGGTTGCGATGACCGGTGATGTAGTGCGAGAGCTGCCCCTGGGCCACGCCTGTAATACGTGACAATCCGGCAAGGGTGAGTTTGCCGCTATAGTAGGCAAGAAATGAGGCGAGGTCGTAGGAGAACTCAAATTGAAGCTCGGCCACTTCCTCGGGGAAGTCAACACGGAAAGCTTCAACCACGGCCATAAAATCGTCATGTGCCTCTTTTGCAGTAGCACCCTCGCCGATAGCGTTAAATGAGAGCTTGTTATCATCGGGCATATATGCGCTATATATACCGTCCTTAGCGCGTTCTATAAATACTCTTATTGTCTTCATATCTCTTGTTTTTTAAGAGAGAGGGACCGGGGTGCCAGCCCCTCTCTTCGTTTTTACTTTTTCTTTTCGAGTCCTGCCGAGCGGAGGATTGATTTTAGTGTTCCTGATGCAACTTCGTGCATTAAGTGATTGCTCGTTGTGAACTTTTCGCCTGTCTGAGGATTGAGCCAGAGCCTATGTCCGGCTCGTTGCTCGCTCAGCTCAATCATCCCGGCTTTGCGGAGGATTCTGTGGAGTTCTTTGTATTTCATTTTCGGTCTCTGATTAATTAACAATACAAAGTTAATGATATTATTTCTAATATCAAAATTATTTTGTAAAAAAAATATTCATTGCAGGGCATATTTTTACTTTGGAACCGGTGGAATTGGCATCCAATGGGTGACTTTCAAGCCCAAACGTCGTTTTATCTTTTCATAAAAGGAAAAACCACCAAACTCAGCCATGTAGTAAAACACCCCGAATTCGGCTGTAAACCTGCCTGTCTTGGCGGATTTATAATAAACCCTGATAAGCACCGGCGTGCAGTCCTCCGGCTCTGCCTCGCCAACCTTATGCCAGGGCGAAGGTGTCGCCATCTTTCGCGGTGGGGGTGGCGGTTGTGATAGCCTGATTTCTGGAAGCTCTCCCATGACTTAGAGGAATAAAGACGGCTGAGGATTCAGCCGTTCAGAGCGAAGCTTGGCCAACGATTCCTCGGCTTTCTTCTTTCGGTTCTTGGCTTCCTTCTCGTCGGCAATGGCGCTGTTGATCTTCTTCAGGAGTTCAATTTCGGCATTGTTTGTTTCGATGGTGCGCCGCATCGACCCCGTGAAATGCTCATAAAGCACCTCGTAGCACTCGCGGCGGTAAAGGATAACTGCATCGCGAGCCGACTCGGCAACTTTGCCTGGGTTGATGGTGGCCAGCCATCCATAGACGTAGCGAAGCTGCAGACAGCACATTTCTCGGATCTTCCCATCGGCGGCAACTGTGGGGATAATCCCCATAGTTGGAGCAAGAAAATCATCATCTGAGATTTTTTCATGT
The DNA here is from genome assembly GCA_947072905.1 of uncultured Bacteroidales bacterium. Lineage (GTDB taxonomy): Bacteria > Bacteroidota > Bacteroidia > Bacteroidales > Muribaculaceae > CAG-873. Next base: position 11,156 of record CAMTKF010000023.1, on the reverse strand, counting down.
TGCGTCTTGTAATCGATGCCTATTGCATCGCAGATTGGCTTGATAGGAACGTAAATTTCCCCATCATGATCAACGGCCACGATTTCTACACCGTTGATTTTTGTGATTGCATTTGTCATTTTTGTTATAAGAATAAATTAGGGAATATTTGTCGAAACAGGCTACCATTCGGGGCGTAGCCATTGAAAGACTTATCGGCTTTAATCAGCTTGAATTCCCTGTTGTTGTAGGTGGTGGTGCAGTATTCCATTACATTTTCTGCGCCCACGTATCGGCCGTTTATTCTTAGAGTATAACGGCCGTGGCACAGATTGACTTTTGAAGGGTCGACTTCGACTGTAAGGCACACGTCGAAATCGACAATGCCGCTCAGTTGATGCTTCCGCTTCTCCGGGGATTCCACAAAGAAGCAGAAGCCAACAGCCGAGCTTGCCGCATAGCCGCGATATGCACCGTGGTCTTTATAATTGACGAGAGTTTCCCCTGCCATATATTTGTCATACTCGGCTTGCGAGCAAAAGCGGTGAAGGATCATTGTTCAGTTATCAAGTTTGTCAGATAAAGCTATAAGAACGCCCAATGAAACGAGCAGCGGCATAGAAGCGAGTTCTTGGCTGTTGTTAACAGATTCTGTAATATCTACATCTTCGACTTCGTTAACGACATCAAGAAGCTTCTCATAAACAGTTTCATTCATTCCGGATAGAGAAGCGGCCTGAAGGACTGCGGTTTTTGAAATTTCAATTGTTACTTTCATAGTATTCAGTCAGGATTTTGCGTATTTCGTCACCGTTTTTGCCTTTTTTTCTCAGCTCTGCCACGCGTGCGCAATTCGCATTAGTGTAGTCGATAAACGACTGCGAGAAAGTCTTGTGAGCAAACAGTGTCATAGCTCCGTAGATAGCGGCTGCTGTTTGGAGATCGTCCTCCATGATTGCACTCACACATTTTGCGATCTTGTTGACAGGGCCTGCATAGTGAATATAATAATTGCCGGTTTTATCGTCTGACAGTGCTACTGCAGCGGCTCGGTTCTCGAGGTCGGCCTGAGACCATGCCTCGATTTTTGATAATAGTATTGAAGCTTCTGTGTTCATTGTTTTTTTATTGGTTTAGGTTTATAACCACACCAGCAGCACACGCCATCGGCGACTGCCGGAGCATAGTTCTCGCGCTTGCACTCGGGGCAACGGAAGAGTAGAATGGTGCCGTCGGCATACCATTCTACTCCGTTGCTACGCTTTATCGGCTTCATTATGGGATGCGGTCCGGTTCTGAGATGTTGAAGCAGTCCTCGACATGCACCTCCGAAAAGCCGTCAGCTTTCAGATTTGAGATTGTGTTTTCGATTCGACGTTCGAGAGCTTGACCGTTTTCGACGGCGAAGATCCGGCACTCACGAATATTGAATTCGGACTTACGTGCCATAGAGAAAAATACTTTGAAAATCATATATCTATTTTTAGATTAGGTTGAACTCCTCATCTACGAGCCAGTATCTCAAATCCCTTCATTAAATCGTTAAGATATTGATGAAGCATGTAAGCTACTTGTGGAGTTTGTCCCAATTGTTGCAGCATGTGATAAACTGCGGTTTGATAACCGTTGAGAAATGCTCCGCCCATGTGCTTCTTGCCTTGGGCTTCAGCATCTTTCTCATAGGCCACTGCCATTCTTGTGAGCTGGTCAGCAAACAGTTCTGAGAAGTCCATAGTTACTTGATACGACGTTTAGCTACGTATGACAGTATCATCAGACATAAGCCCAGAAAGCCAAGTGCAAGCAGGACGAGCAGCACCGGGATCCACGCCGGGGCGGTTATCCACCACCAAGACCAGGCAAGGAGACCGCAGAGTTTTAGAACCAGAAAGGCCAGGAAGGTGGCAACGGCCACTATGAGGATTATTACCGTTGCGGTTGATGTTTGTTTTTCGTTCATTTGAGTTTATTTAGTGTTTATGCCGGCGTAGTTTTCCACGCCGTTAGTGTTGTATACCATTTGCCGTTATACTCACGGCTTTCTGCATCTACGTCCACGGTATAGGTGGCTCCCACCTGTAGATTGAATTCGTAGACACGTTCATTCATAACCGTGAAGGCTATTTTCTTGGGGTAGTGTTCTTGGGTCTCAAGAACATATTCACGTTTGCGCCATGCCTTACCGGCTTGGCTTGTGCCGCTTACCTCGGGGAGTGCGACAATGATTTTTCCTTTAATTTGCATTGTTTCTGATTTAGTTTATTGGTGTTATCATATCTTTTTCATAATCGTATTGTTTGCCGTCGATGATCAAGGCGTACTCGTCGCCGCGCTCATACTCGGAACGGGTCAATTCGGTTACGGTAAGCATGAAGATACTTTTTTTGTTCATTTGATTAATTTTATTTGTTGATAACTGTATACCACAATGCCATTTCTGCCATCGGGGAGGGTTTTATCGTAAGTTACTGTGAGAAGTTGGAGGCCTTGCCACATTTCTGTGTCTGTGACAGTACCAGTGAGGTCTTCGCCCCAACCCGTTAGAGTTGCCGACACGACAACACGGTCACCGATGTTAAAAATTGGGGCGCTCATACTCGGAACGGGTCAATCATGTTGCGGTAAACGTGAAGATACTCCCGGACGCAGTAGAACATGAAGTTGTCGAATAAGTGCCACTGCGCGGCATCCCAATCGCCGAATAGCGCATGGCCAAAGTGAGAAACCACTGGATTATCGACGGAGAAGAATGATGAGAACTCCAGCGGAACGAAACGGCGAACAGCAGAGGCAAAGTGCAAGAATTGATAAGCCGGAGTGTTAGTGGTTATTAAGACATAAGGAGCTATTTCCCTTTCAAGAATCAATTCAGGACGGCCTACTCTGGCGATTCTCCACTCTCCGGGACAAATGGGATAGAAGCGGTCTAATTTAGCCTGACTCAGCTTAATGTCATCAAACACGGCTACGGTAGTGTGTTCATCAACAGCGCTGAGGATAAAATTGCCGGAAGTTCGATTAATTTTGCCGTCCAGAAATGCTGGATTGCTTAATTCCGCTATAGCACGGCAGAAAAGACTTTTCCCGTTTGCGCATGCTCCTTCGTCTTCGTTACAGCAAACAAAGCTACGAGAGCGCATGCCGCCGCGCGGGAGGCTGTTGCACAGCATGTAGCCGATGGCTGTACATTTGAGAATCATCGAAGTATTGGTTGTGCTGGTCAGGCTAAGGAATTTGTAAAATTCGTTGTGTTGACCGATGAATGTTGTTGGGTCGTCTTCGGGAGTGAAGTTGCGGTCGAGTGCAACATCTCCCGGGGCATTGGATGCCGAACGAGATATTATCATCTCGCCGTCGACCTTGATTGTCACTGAGCAGTTTTGAAAGTGGAAACGAGCTGCAATAGAATGGTTGTTCATTTGTTGAAAGGGATTAATTGAGTGTAGTTATTTTGTCGTTGACATAGTCGTATAGTTTGCCGTCGATAATCGATGCGTACTCGTCGCCGCGCTCATGGGCGGTGAAGGTGCAGAGGTCTACGCGGTCGAACTTGCAGCCAAGGGCGGTCGCTACGTCCTGGATAGAGCCGATAGATGCACGGCCCGAACTGGCGACACGGATAAAATACCCCTTGGGATGCTGTTCGATGATTGAGAATTCGGCCGGGATTGTGGCTTGGTCAACAACGGCCTCGGTGGCCGGCATTGGCTGTGCTGAGATGTACTCGACTGACTGAGTGCAGCCGGCAAGGGCAACAGCGATCAGAATGGTTAGTTTGTGTAGCATAGTGATATTTTTTAGAATAGTTCTGCTTGGATAAGACGGGATTCTGCCCGGGTGATTGCGTCGCGGGTTTCCGCTTGGAAATACGAGAGGTACAGCCGCATGAAGCCTATGGCGTAGAGTTGTGATTCGCGTTGAGAATTGAACAGCCCGTTTTCGGCCGAGGTGCGCAGCATAGATTGCCGCCCGTTTTTCCAGTATACCATATAGCCATACACCCAGTGTCCGTCAGGAAGTTGAGAGGTGTGTATAAAAATGGATTCGTCGTTGCTGTCTGTAACCTGCCAGGTGGACTGAGACTCTACCGGGGCAACATCCTCAAGGCAGTCGGTTTTAAGATATTCGTAAGGATTTTTGCTCATCGTACAACTGTTTTATGCGGTTAAACTTGTCGCGGAACACTTTTGATATATCCATCATGTCTATGGCATTATGACGTGATTTAAGAGTGGATACGCGGGAGCGATTCAACACCAAGGAGGTTGCTTCATCTGTGGCGCCGTCATGCGACAACAGCAGCGTGATAAGCATCCGGGCCTCTACAGCAGGCCATTTGCGGCTTGGCGAGAGGATAGTTGACTTGGAGATTCCGGTGACGCTACTGACCACCGAGATAGCGAGTTCGTTATTATACATGATTAGAATGGTTTTAGTTCTTTTTCTTTAGTGGGGGAGAATACTGTAAAATACTCGGCGCCACCGCTCTTGTCATCCTCGCCGATGAAAGATTCATCGGGATGAAGCGGCTTCCAGTCGCTGTAATACATTTTATCAGCATTAGGCCGGTTAGTATTGAAATCGTAGCCCTTGAATTTACAGTAGGCTTGTATTTTGCCCTTGAAGTTAGTGCGGGTAACACCGTGTCCCGCAGGGCCGCCGGCGTATTCAAAGAAGCTTGCAACGAGGTCGGCGCGCTTTTTCCGATCGTTGAGATTGGAGCCTGAAGGGTCGAAGTATTCTTCAGCCCATTGATAAAGCACCTCTGACATTTCTTGTCGGAGTGTGCGCAACTCGATATTACGCATCGGTGGTTGAACCGCGCCCTGACCTTCGCGCGCCCAGCAGTTCTCAAATGAGCGTAAGTAATACATCACGCATTCGGCCATAAGGTTGTCGAAGAGATTCCATTGTTCCGGGCTCCAGTCATCGAAGAACATGTGGTGGAAGTCATCTACAATGGTATGCTCGGGATTATACCAGGTTGAAAACTCCATGTAAGAGATACGGCGTTTCGTGGCGGCCTCGTTGGCCTTGTTTATGGCGTGGTTTGTTGTAATCAGTATCTTCGGAGAGTCTTCGAGGGGGATGCAGTAGCGGTCTTTGCCCTTCGGGTTGACATACATGGGGCCTGTGACCATGGCAAAAAGGTTCTCGAACGAGAAATTAGTCTTGACGTCGTCGATAAAGATATTTCTCGTAGCCTTGGTTACGCCGGATAGCAGGAATTCATCGTCGCGCTTCATTTGCTTCCCGTCAATGAAAAACTGGTTGCAGATTCGGCCGATGGCGTTGCCGACTATAGACTTACCGGCACCACCGTGGCTCTGGCCGACCTCACTCATGAGGTGGTCTTGAATTACCACGGCCTTGCGTTCTGAAGCATATTTGTAGTCGCAAAGCAGATAGCCAAGGGTTGTAATCTTATTGACTATGTGGTGAATCCATTCAAAGGTTTCATCATCAGACAGGGTGCGTTCACCACCCGCCGGGAAGAAGTTGTTGGATGTGTTAATCAGGAAGTGCAGGAATTCGCAACTGTTGGCGGCATCGGTATATTCGATGTAGAAGCGTCCGTCCTCCATGCGTATGTCTTTGATTATAGGCACACGCTTGAACTTGCGCGGCACGATACGACTGCGCCACACTTGATTTATGGGCTGGTCAGGAGTTATAGAGTTTGCGGTAATCTCCACCTGCCCGTTATTGTAGTAGGTGCGCTGCACTCCGGAGGAGAAGTTGTTGAAGTCGTCCGACATGATGGCCAGGTTCTCAAGCTGCTTGTCAGCCATAATCGTGGCCAGGCGTTTGGCAAAGAACTGCAGTACGATGTCGCTCTTACAGTTGGCATTGATATATTCGCGGATAAAGTCGCGTACTTCGTAGGGCGCAATGCGGTCGATAATACCGTTATCCATGCGGATAAACTCAAAGCCGGAGGCTTCCTCATCACTATTGCGCAGGCGGTAGAAACCGCTTGCACCGAGGAAACGGAAGGCTTCAACATCGTTGAATTCAACTTTATCTTCACCCTTGGAATTCTGGGTGATGGTATAGATGTCGGTGGTAGATGAGTAACGACTCATCGGCACTATCTTGCCGTTTTCAATCTTGTATCGGATTGGCCCGATTTTGAATGTATCGACAGCCGATAGACGTTCCTTGTGCAGCTCGTAGAAGGCCTGCACGTCGTTAAGCAACCAAAAGTCACGGATTTTGGTGTCCGATTCTTCGGTAATCTTGTGGATATTCAGCCATTTACCACGGCCATCGTGCGAGTTCATCGTGTGTTCGATGTCCTCCATCAGCTCCGGTTCGCGACCAAGGAGTGAACCACAAAGCAAGTCGTCGACGCCTTTGTCGCCGTGCTCGTTGACGTTGACGTGCCCCCACCAAATATTCATATTCAGCCCCATGTTGGCGAATGTCTTCATGTACTGGCGGTACTTGATGACAGCTCGCGAGAACGAATTGGGGCGTTTGTCGGCACGGTCGCCGACGATGATATTGCGGTGGAGGTCGTTCCAATCAGAGTCCATTATAAGGACAATGTTTGAAATTGAGCAAGCCACAACAATCTCCTGGATATCCTGCAGTAGACCGGATTCCTGAGAGCCGAAGTTGTTGATACCCTGAATGCCTATTGACAACATACCATGCTTGCAGGCTTTCTCGGCTTTCTTCTCGCCTTCCTGCAAAAACAGTGTGTTGATATGGGCTTTATTTTTGAACAGCCTGCGGATCTTCTCCGGGATGTATACACGGCATGAAGCTCCGGCAGGGGTCTGATATTTCATTTCCTTACCGTCCGGAGACTTATGAAGCGCAGGATTTGCCCATCGTACTCTCACATAAGGACGAGGGCGGCCAGATCCTTTGCCTATATAAGTCATGGGGCGGCCATGCAGGTCGTAGTAGTAGATGAGCATGTCACTCCCGCTTTCGTCCGGAGTGAATTTCTCATCCACGCGACCGGGGCGGAATGGCGAGCGAAGAGTTTCCTGAGAGCCCTCGAGGGTTGTGGCCATTACGTCCTCGACGGACAGGCCGCTTCCCTCGAGCTGTGAGCCGCAGAACGATGAGCGGGTGGTCTTGACCGCAGTCTGCACCGCTTCTTCTTTTTTACGCTCGTTAGGGGTGAGGATTATGCCACCCTGACGGGCAGTTTCTTCAAGGGCATCGAGCCAGTTGTTTTTAAGATCTATGCCCGCGTAATGAGCGACTGCCTCTATTGGTCCGCCAAGCCGGAATTGACATGCGTGGCAGTATGCGAAATTTTTGTCGCCCTTGTGGATAACATTGAATTTCTTCTTACCACAAGCCGGGCACTCCATTTCGACTGTTGCCTTATGTTGATTACAGCCCGGAATGAGAAGGCGGATATCAAGAGCTTTAACCCGGTCAACCTCCCATCGATCATATTTAAGATTGGTATTCATGAGAAAAGGTTGTGTTGGGCGGCATACTTGACGAACTCACTCCTGGTGTGAGTGTCGGTTCGCTGATAAGCATGGCGTATGTGATTGTGAATGGTGTGAGGAGATAGACATAATTTGTCCGCGATATACTTTACATCTTTGCCCTGGAACCAAAGGCGCATAACCGGCAATTCGGCCGATGAAAGCTTGTGATCGAATTCCGGACGACAAACAACACATTCGAGCTTGCATTCGCCGCGAAGAGGGCAGGGGACGAACTCAAATGTACATTCGGCCGTATCTGAAACGTCCGGAATATTGTCGAGCTGCGCGAAGTTGCAGCGTACGAAACGCAAGACGATGCGGTAGCGGAAATACCTCTTGTTAGGGGAACATCCTTTGTACTGCTCACATAGAGCGGCGTAAGCCTTCGGGTAGAAAGTAGATATAATCTCGGTCATGCCGTCGATAATTTCGGTGCATGATTCGGACAATCGGCAAAAATCACCGTCATGACGATACCAAACCTCATTCTCGTAGTTGAAGAATTCTATATTAGTTAATGGCCTTTCCATGTCATTTTATTCAACTTTCGCAGTTAATGAATATGTTTTTGCCTAAAGCCTCGCTAATTTTGTCACGCCAAGCGAGGTCGATACAAGTTCGCCCACGTCGCCAATCACTGAGAACGAAACGCGATTTCTTGCATATTTCACGGATATCGCGAGACTTAGCAATTCGTTCGCGGTTTGGCAATGAGCGTAAATAGTTGTCAAGAGCTTCGTTTGCGGTCATAAATTTTCGATTTTGAAAAATAAGTTGTATCTTTACGACAGCAAAGTAACACAAAATATTTCAAACTTTAGCTATATCAGAAGCACTACTGTTATAGATTTAGTATATTTTAACAATAGCCGAATATGAAGCATTTGGGCAGCCTTATTAAAAACCACATAGAAGTCAACAAGTTAGTAAAGAAAACTGTGGCTGAAGAAGTCGGTGTCTCACCGACCTACCTTTCGACTCTGTTTAATCAGGAGTCAATGGATTGTCAGCTCTTTGAGAAGATATGTCACGCCATAGGGCTACACCCTGCTGTAGGTTTTGACGAGCCGGTTCCGGCATCAAAAGTTCTTTCGGATATATATGCGAAGACAGTAATTGGCCCGGCATCAGTCACCATCGGAGAGACCAAAGCCCTTCAAGATTTGTTGGCCGAAAAAGAAAGATTGATTCAGGTTTTGCTTTCCGCGAGCGGAATAAAAATCGGAACAAAAACGGAACAGGAACAACAATAAATTACCCCAAAAAACGGCGAAATATCAGTGTCAACTGAGCTACTGACGGGGGTCGTTATTCCTGTCACCCCGACTGATTTTGTGTAAATGGGTCTAACTCAGTGAGTTAAGCCCATTTCGCGGTTTTTACCGGAACACAAACGGAACACAAACGGATTCCGACTTTGCATGTTTTCTTTTTATAAATAGGTTTGAATCAGTGGTTTGAAGCCGATTTAGAAAGGAAATAAACGGAACAAAATCGGAACACAAACGTTTCCGACCCGCATTATTGCAGGATAACTTTGGTTGGAGGAACTTCCCCAATTTTGTAAAATATGATTATTGAGGCAAAGTCTATCTCATCATTATAAATATAATCCAAGTCTCGGCCACCAAGATAAGCTTCAAACGGGATATTCTAATCGAATAATTTAGGAAGTTTTAAGATGCAGGCGTAATTATATCGGCGACCGGTTTTCCATACGCAAGAACCCTATAAATAACGTTGGTATACTTTTTAAGTTCCAACTTTCTCCCGGGAGAAAAGATTCTGAACGTCTCCACGTTCCTACGACCGAATACAGTGATATCAAATACCTCAGCAGAATAGCTTTCATATTGCGCTACGAGCTTTTTCATTACAGAATTATTTCACGTTCCTGAGGGGTCAAATCGCGAGGATCACTCTTCATCAAATCATCGCATGGATTTGATTTGGATTTCGGTTTCGGTTTCGGTCTTTTCTTGTGCATATAGCAAATGAATGCTATTATAAGTAAGACCATTACCGGGAAAGGCATCGGAGCGTAGTACATGGCGTTAGTCTTGAGAGATTTGAACATTAATCAATACAACAAAAATATATCAGCGGATATAGTAATGCTGTAATGATTGAATTTTTAAAAATAGTAGGTCATGCCGACCGATACTCTGTTTTCGCGAAATGAGACATTCTTGTTTTTCAATAAATCAGTCATGCCTATGGCAGCATCAATACTGATCAGAAAACTGTTGTAAGGTACTCCAAAACCAATTTTCCAGGCACAATCAAGTCTGCGTTGGAAATCTCCGAACAATTTATCCGGAAAAGTACCGATAAGCTCTCTGTTTTTCACTTTGATTTTACCATCAAGTGCCCAACTCAGCTCCGGACCGGTAAATACACTCATTGAGAATCTGTCCGAGATATTGAAAGAATATCCGACTGTTAGTGGAATTCTCAAACCAAGTTTATAAAGCGACGGATTTTCACTTTTCAAATAACCATTATCATCCGTTATTTTTAGGTTGTCGTAAGAATAGGAATCATAAAAGAATGAAACACCGGGCTCAAAGTAAAAGCCTTTGCCAAGATAGATATTATACACACCCCCAAGCGTCACACCGTATCCATTACGGTACATTCTTGTCGCGCCGTTGTCATTATGCCAATCACCGGGTATATTGACATCAAAAGCAGCGCGCACTCCAAACATTGGAGCAGTATTGTTTGCGTCAGATTCAGCACTTGCATTAAAAATACCGGCTAAACAGGCTATTAGCGTGATTATCAAAAAACGTTTCATTATTGAAGGTGATTAGTGGAAAATTTTGTAAGAAAAAATGAGTTAGAAAGAGCCGAATTTGCGGAAATATCGGCGTTTCTTGGCTTTTTTACGTTTGATGCTATTGAACATCGGCATTATATCAGATTGGCGCAATGAAGAGCGGCGCCGCGTTGCCTTTGGGAACGATGCAGTAGAGGACGGAACTTTGATAAAACAAAGTAAGGCCACAATGGCAATTGTAAATAATAAAGCACCCATAAGAATTATTCTTTATGCGAAGATACAAAAATCAATCCAAACCACAAAACGATAACGGTATAATAGAGGGATTTTGCGCAAAGTTAATAAGGTCCCGACATTAATGAATGTAAAGAAAAAAACGTAACGCTGATAAAACATGACGTTAATATAATTGTCAGTACCGGAAAGACTTTTTCTTTATCTTGTTGGGAGGGGTCCCGCCCATCCAAGGCAACCCGACAATGGGTTTCCCGTTGGAGCGAGATTTATGCCGTTTCTTTGCAGGGGCAGAAGACGGATTGTTCGGTACCTTTATATTACTTAAGATAAGCACCACTATGCCCAAAAAAATCAGAAAGCCCATATTTCATTTGCTTAATTATCAAACATACTGCAAATATATAGTTTTATCTTTATACTACAAACATTAACAGTGATTTACCATGCGCCATAAAATTTCGGGTCAATGTAAAAACCCTCGGGTGGCGGAGGGGTGGAAATGAAGAAAGAGCTTAATCATTTGATTAAGCTCTTTCTTTGAGTTGCCTTGGAAGGATTCAGAATTATATACGGCTGTAAACGAATTTGAATATGATTGTCAATGAAAATCAGTGTATTACAACTATTTTGAATGTTAATAAATCCATAGGAATTTAATTCAACGCACTTTTGGTTGTGCAAAAACGTTATAC
>CAMTKF010000022.1 GCA_947072905.1 uncultured Bacteroidales bacterium | reverse complement strand
TATTTCGGCACAAGCATAATGGCAGTCTTGAAGACTTGGTCGAAACCGATACCTCTGCGGTCGTGCATAAGGTCGGTAAAATTGCAATATTCCTCCTGATGATTCTCATACCAGTGGCGGAGGGCATCACGGGTAAGTTTGTTCTTTTCCTCTTTAGTCATATAATGGGCTTGGATGAGTGAATGAGCCAAAATAAGCATCGACATTCAAAACGCTCACTACACAACTATTGTTCGTCACCAATCAAATTATACCCGTTTTTGAGACAGCATCAATTATTTTCAGAATTTTTAAGGAAATTTTTTGTCCACTGCGTGGTCAGAAATCAATTTGGTGGACAATCCGTGGACAATTATTATAAATCAAAAACTCCAATCATTTGATTTACAAATGATTGGAGTTTCATTAAGGTGGTCCCACTTGGGCTTGAACCAAGGACTCCCTGATTATGAGTCAGGTGCTCTGACCAACTGAGCTATAGGACCTTTTGCGGGTACAAAATTACGGGTTTTATTTGAATATTGCAAATTTTTATGCGGTTTTTTAATGTAATTTTTCGTAATTACTTGATTTTTAGCAATATCCATTTTATCCGTATTTTGGTTCCCGCGTCAATGAGTGCGTTTTGTACTCTGCGGCTTTGGAAATTAAAAGCCTATTCGGGTGCGGACAGGGGTCAGACGCTCTGTCTTGCATAGTTTGCGGAGGGTTGCAAGGTCTATTGTTTCGTTGCCGGAAAGGATGGCTGCTACCGAGTGTTTGCGCACGATGTTTTCGATTTCGCCACCCGACAGGTCTGTTTCTGCGGCGAGTTGCTGTGCATCGCTATCGCTCAGTGCCGGCAGCATGGCTTTCCAGATTTGGGCGCGGGCAGGGGTTGTTGGCTTTTCGTAGCGGACTTTGTACAGGAATCGGCGCTCGAATGCTTTATCAAGGTTGGATGTCAGGTTGGTGGTAGCAATCATTATTCCTTCCAGCGATTCCATTTCCTGTAGTATAATGTTTTGTATTGAGTTTTCCATTTTGTCTACGGCTTTTGCTGCGCATTCCATGCGTACTCCGAGCACAGCGTCGGCTTCGTTGAAAAGCAGAATTGGTGCAAGCGGTGACGAACGGCAGATATTGCGATAGCGGTCGAAGATTGATTTGATATTCTTCTCGCTCTCGCCTACCCAGCAGCTCTTGATTTTGTCTACATCAACGCGCATTATATCGCGTCCGGTAAGGCGTGCGAGCTGATACACTGTTTCGGTCTTGCCTGTACCGGGCGCGCCGTAGAACAGGCAGCAGAATCCCTTGCGCATACCGGCATTTTCAAGCCTGTGCTGTACTTCCTTGAAGCGGTCTTCTGATATGATTGACAGTAGCTGTGAGATCATCTCATCCTCTTTTTGGTTGTATATCAGCTTCTTTTCTGCGAATGATTCGTGTTTCAGCAGGTCTCTGCGCGACGAGGCGTTTGTGGTCAGATTCAGTTCGCCGAGCAATTCGTTCTTTGCAAAGTCGGTGAGTTTGAAGGTATCGCTGCGAGCCATTCCATCTTCGTTGACATTTTCAATAAGGTTATGGCTAAATAGGTTGCAACTTCTGGTTCTTAGCATGCACTTGCACAAGTAAGGCACCTTATCATTGTCGTATATATCTTCAATGTCGTGAAAGCCTATATTGTCATCGCAGTCCTCAACAAACAGGTGAGCCATAAAGATGAACAGCAGTAAGTCTTCATCACCAAGATGGTAGCGGGTGAGCGTCTTGGCAAAGACAGTATCCTTGATAGACTCAAGTGCGTCGAGGGTTATGTTCAGCAATTTATCGTGTGTAAGCTCCGAGTCTTTTTTACTGCTCATCTGCTCATCGAAGTGGTCGAAGAAAGATTGCAGAGAATCAACCACGGCGCCCTCGTACACGTATGGTTTGTCTTCCTTTATAGCTGCCAACACCTCTGAGGGCACACGATATCCCAGCACTTTCTGGCAGCGGCACGCTATAAGGTAGTGCTTATCTTCAAGCACGTCTATTTCTTTAGATATACGCAGTATCCTGGTAGTCCTGCATCCCACATAGTTAGCTATCTCCGACAGACGAATACTGCGGTCTTCGCTGCGGTCTACAAACAGCGCCAGCAGCACTGTCTGCATGGGTGTGAGCATTATTTTACGGGCGGCATAGCGTATGTGCTTGCCGGCCAGGTTGAAAAATTCATCACTAAGGTTTGAATTTTCGGCAAGTTCCACTATGTACTCAAAGGCCTCAAGTACCGATTTAGGCTTTGATTTCAGAGCCTTGTCCTTTTGGTTGTTGCTGATTTCTTCCATGCCTTTGTTGAATAGCTCTTTCATAACTGCGGATTTAAAATTAACTCTGCAAAATTAGTCCTGTGGTGTATCAATGTGCGATACACGTTGAAAAACTTTGAAAAAACTCATATTTTTCTCAAAAAATCAATCAGTATCGCAAAATGCGCCATGTTTTGATTATCTTTGCGGATTGGCTTGTACATCGTACTCCGCAACAACATCCTACACCTAAAATACCATAGTTATGACCCAACTGCAAAAATACACCTGGCTGATAGATACCATCAGACGTGCCGGCAAGATTTCTCACCGTGATTTATCTGACAAATGGGAGCGTTGCAAAGACCTCAGCGACTGCAAGCCCCTGCACAGAGCCACATTCAACCGCTGGCGCGACAGCATATTCTCTCAGTTTGGCATCATCATATCCTGCCAGCGTGTGGGCGGCTATCTGTATTACATAGAAAATCCCGAAGATATCGACGAAAATGAGCTGAAGAAATGGATGCTCGATTCATTTGCAGTAGGCAACCTTATCGGCGAAAACCTCTCGCTAAAAGACCGCATACTCGTCGACCGGATTCCGTCGGGCAGAGATCATCTCACCACAATATTGGAAGCGATGAAAGACAACATGGTAATCAACATAGTCTACCGCGCTTTCCGCTACTCAAGATCATACAACATACCCGTAGAGCCATATTGCGTGAAGCTGTTTGAAAACCGCTGGTATCTGCTCGGGCATAATCTCAGCCAGGACACAATACGCCTTTACGGGCTCGACCGCATAGAGACAGTAGAGATTACCGACCGGCGCTACAAGCTTCCAAAGGGATTTGATGCCGCAAGCTTTTTCTCTGCTTACTTCGGCATTGTCATCGACGACAGCATCAAGTGTGAAAGAATTGTAGTCAGGGCCAACAAAGAGCACACTCCCTACCTTAAGTCGCTGCCCCTGCACCACAGCCAGCGGTTGATTGAGGACACCGGAACGTATGCCGACTTCGAGCTGACGCTACCACCCACCTACGACTTCATCATGAAACTACTTCACAGCGGCCCTATGATAGAGGTATTATCGCCTGACAGTCTGCGCAAGTCCATGAGAGGATGGATTACAGATATGTATGAGCTTTACAAAGAAGAATAATAAAAACAGACCGCCTGACGACAGTAATCTCATCAGGCGGTCTCTATATGTAAAGCCTCAATCAATTGCGGAGTTTCGATATTGCCGGATTTGAGTTGAGCCATTCCGACATTTGTCCCTGCATAGGATTATTGAAAGTTATCAGATCCACACTACCCTTTATTCCGTTTATTCGGCCGAGATGTGAATGTTGCCACAGCAACCATCTCTCCTGGTCGATAATCGGCGGCGTGGTAAATGAGCATATCCACAAGCCCACATCGTCGAATTTGTTGCGTATAAACCTGAAATATCCGTTTTTGTTGGTATATATGATTGGTTCGCGCCCGTTCTGACGCAGAAGCTCAACCAGCGAACGCAGATTTACACATATATCTTCGGTAGTATACTCTGCGGGATTGCCCCACTCTTCCACATCTATCGCTATAGGCAAGTCTATATGCCGGCCTGCCAAGGCATTGAGCACGTTTACGCTCTGCTTCCAAGCCGGAACGTCAAATCTGAAAAAGTGATAGATTCCCACTAGCATATCTGCTTCAACCGCGGCCGCATAATTCTGTTCAAAACGCGAATCGCGCCATGTGCCGCCTTCCGAGGCCTTGATATATACGAAGTCTATCCCCGAATCAGATACTTTATCAAAATCAATTTCTCCGTTATGTACCGATATATCTATACCACGGCTTGGATATACATTTCGGTCCACATCTACATGAGCCTTATGCGAGGCCAGGACACGTTGCCCCATCACAGCCGCTATTGCAATGGCTGTGATGGATATCAACATGATGGCAATTTTCCCGGCCTTCATAATAAATTATGTCAGAACTTGATGTCCTTTACCTGAAGTCTGTCGCCCTGTTCCTTTGCGATAGACTCTAAGTAGCGCTGATTATAGCCGCCGAACAGTGGTTGTACCGCTATACCTTCGGGTGTACGAGCAAAGCTGCCGTCCTCGTTCTGCTTCTTGATGTTTCCGTCGAGGAACTTAACCAGCAGAAAGTCGCCCAGCTCTTTGTAGCCCTTTGTCACCTTGGAGGTAGTATAGTTGGTGAGGTTGGCAAGCTGCGACTGAGCTACATCGTAGGGAACATCCTTTGTAAGTGTTTTCTCGTAGGCATTCACGGCATCGGTGAGTTCTTTTTCGTATGCACCCTGCACCTTGCGTATATCGTCAATCATCTGCGAGTAGCGATTATAAGCCTGATTGGCCACATAATTGTTTACCCAGAACATAGCATCCCACGACAGGTTGTACATGTCGCCGTTGCCCGGAGCCAGCTCGTAGGGAGCTGCGGGAGTTGAGTTGAATACAGGCACATACACACAGGTGTTGGCATCATCCACACCAAACCACAGGATGCCGCGCATGGCATCGTGGCGGTTGGCGTTCATGTCGGCTACAAAAGAGAAGCCGGTCTGCTGGGTGGCAATGGCGCGTTCGTGGGTATACTCCTTATCGTCCACTTTATAACCCATTGGGCGCCAGCGGTAAGGCACGTTAAATGGACCCGCACCTATATCTGTTGTCATGTCGAAGGGAGTACCTTCAAAGTGGTCGCGCATCATCCATTTGAGGTCGTCAGCACTAAGCTTTGCAGCAGGCTTCACCCACAGGGGCATGATCTCGCCCTTGGCCTCGTTTATCCAGGGGAGCCAGCGGTCGGCCTCGCCCTTGGGCATGAATTTATTAAAGTAGCTCCACACTCGGGCGTCGCAACCGCGCAGTGCGCCGAAGTCGGTCACGGCATAAGCCTTTGAGAAGTCAAAATCCTTATCTTTGCCCTTGAAATAACCCTTCTTGCGTGCAAACTCTATTACATCGGGCGAGTAGAGAGTGTTGGGGTCGTCAAGCGGGAAGGTATGTATGCGCGAGTGATTGGCATGGCCGCTGATGCAGTCGTCGGGCACACGGCGGGCTACCCATACGGCGCCCTTATCGTCCTTGCCTTTACCTATCATTTCCATGACCCACACTTCATTGGGATCTGCTATCGAGAACGATTCGCCCTCAGAGGCATAGCCATAGTCCTTCACCAGATTAGTCATTACATCTATGGCCTCGCGTGCGGTCTTGGCACGCTGCAAGGTGATGTAGATTAGCGAACCATAGTCCACAATGCCCGTGCCGGCAAGCTCAGGACGGCCGCCCCAGGTCGACTCGCTTATAGTGAGTCCATGTTCGTTCATATTGCCTATAGTGGCGTATGTATGCTCAACTTCAGGAATCTCGCCCAGATGACGCTGCGAGTCCCAGTCTATTACCTGACGCATCGCACCCTTGGCATGGTCTGCGGCCGGTTGGTTGTACAACTCACCATAGAGTGTATGGGAATCAGCCGCGTAGGTTATCATCGTAGAGCCGGTGGTAGTTGCATTCTTACCGGCTATAAGGCTGGTGCAGGCATCGGCGTAAGCCCATCCGGTAGCGAAGAAGGCTGCGGCTAATAAGTATTTCAATTTCATAGCAATAACAGTATGGTTTATAAAATGAGTTCTTTATGCAAATTTACGATAAAAAGCCGGATTTCAAACCGTCGGAGGAACTTTTTTGGACACTCCCCTACCCTCAATCGGCAAAAAACGCTTATATTCGCTCTGTTTTCATCCCCTGCCCTCAACAATGTCGCTGATTATCACATCATCGATGTCGCGTTTGGGCACACACTGCCTGTCAGTGCTGTCGCGGAAGTATTTATAATCACCGTCGGGACGTAGGTCTGTGATTACCACCTCCTCGGCGGGTTTACCCAGAGCATATACGTAGAGCGGCTTTAATGTCGGTGGCAACGCAAGCACATCAGCCAATGTCTTGGCATTGAAAGCCTTGATTATACATCCGCCCAGCCCCATAGCCGTTGCGCCCAGCGATATAGCCTGCAGATGCAGCCCGTCGTCGCACATACAGTCTGATGTCAACTCCGTGTCAAGGCATTGTATGATATATGCCGATGGGCGCTCGTGTGGTGCGGGACCGGCCCAATCCTTGTAATATCCGGCCCATGCGAGCAGGGGAAATATAGATTGACACAGTTCTGAAGTGGGCACAATGCGGTACTTGAGCGGTTGCAGATTTCGGCCGGATGAGCAATAGCGGGTAAGCGCCACCAACCGGCGCAGGGTTTCACAGTCTATCTGCACTGAATTATCAAAACGTCTGTAGCTGCGGTCTTTCTTCAATAATCCGGCTACGAGGTCAAATAAGTCTTTGTTCTGATTCATTTTAGTATTTCTTTCATTATGGCAAGGTCGCTTTTCACTTCTCCCTGCAGCAGGTATCCGGCCTGCGAATCTACAAGATTTTTATATATTTCAGCGGCCTTGGCCTTGTCATTATCGAGATACAGCGAGATAGCACACAGCAGTCTTTGTTTGCCCGACATGGTTTTGCTGTAAGTGTCAATATATTTTCTCAATTTGGAGTCAAGCAGTTCCACGGCACGTTCTTTGTCGCCCATGACCATAGCACAGAAAGCCAGCTCGCATGCTATTTCATTGACATACAAGCCTATTAAATCGGCTTTATGACTGTAAAGTTCTTCAAATTCGGCCTTAGCCTCGTCAAAACGCATCTCATCTACAAGGCGCGAGGCATGCATCAGAGGAATCGACACCTCAAGCGGATTAGTGTAGTCAACGGGGGCATTATATTCAAACCATTCGCGAGGCATATCCTTGGGCCGCACTCCCTCTTGTATCAGAGCATTGGATCTTAACTGACAAAGCATGGCCTTTTTGCTCTGCAAATTCCGGTTCAGGAAGATGCAGTTGTATCCGTCATTGCTTATTCCGCCTAATTTCATAGGAATACCGTTGGCAAGTATGATTATCGCATCAGTGATGCAAAATATACAAAGAGCTTCGATAAGGAACGGGTGCATATTGAGTGTGAACAGTGGCAACACCAACAGCAAAACTATGATATTTGCCAACACACCGCCGGCATTATACCATGCTGTCGGCACTTTGGCCGGCTCAATGTCGGGTGGCAACAGAAGGCATTGTCCGCCTGTGCCGGCCACTGAAAATTTCTTGACCTTCAGGCGATTGTTTACCTTGATAAATGTAAGGTTGAATATTCTGAACGATACGAATTTATATCCCGTAAGCAATCCGCATACAAGGTGACCGGCCTCATGAACGGGGATAAGTATTACAACCGATATTAAAAACGATACCATAGCCACTGCTGCCGACAATAAAATCTCGGTACCGGCTGTAGATTGCATATTTTCTATAAATTCAGAGAATGTCTGGTCGGTAAACAGCACTATCATAACAGCCGCAATGGCAAGTCCGGCTATAATTCCAATCAGAAATCCTCCTAAAATCTTAAGCAATGTCTTCATAATTCTGTATTAATGAGCCTGCAATGACCCATTTTAATACAAAATTAGTAATTTTTCCATAACAAAATACCTGTATCGCGCAAATTTCTTGAATTGGCGCACACAAAAAACTCCGGGTCTTCAGAGTTGTTCTGAGATCCCGGAGTATGTGTCGTTGTTATTTATAGCTTGTTTATTTGCGTTTTTCGAGCTGGCGTTCGAGTGCTTCGAGAGCGTTGTCTACGGCTTCTTCGAAAGTATCGGCAGTCTTGTCGGCCACGAGTTCTTCCTGCTGTGGCACGGTTATCTTGATTATTACGTTTTTATTCATCGCTGTTTCGGGCTTAACTACCTTGAGTGCGACATCAGCGGCAGTGATAGCCGGGAAGTGGCGTGCGAGTCGTTCTGTTTTCTTGTTGATAAAGGCGACGAGTTTTTCGGTTGCGTCAAAATGGATTGCTTGAATACGTACGTCCATAATCTATCCTTTCTTTTGTGCGCGGGGATGCGCGAGTTGGTAATTATGTTGGAGTTCTCTGTAGGAGAGATGTGTGTAGATTTGTGTTGCTGCCAGTGAGGCATGTCCCATCAGTTGCTGTACAGCCGTTATTTCGGCTCCGGCATTAAGCATGTCGGTGGCAAACGAATGGCGCAGGGCATGCGCGGTATTCTTTGAAGCCCGCACCCTGCCGATAAGCTCACCTTTCACTATATTGTTGAGGTGAGGATAAGTGATGGCGACTCCGCCCGGTTCTACAAAAAACTGTGGACCGGAAGCGGCAGGTCGTAGTGTGCGGTATAAACTTATCATATTGCAGAGTTCATTGCCAAAGGGTATCATTCGTTCTTTATTACGCTTACCGAGCACTTTTAGTTCGCACGAATTTGTATCAACATTTATGTCGAGTAGCCCTGTAAGTTCCGAAGCTCTCATTCCGGTAGAATACAACATGAGAATAATCAGGCGGTTGCGTGTTTCGATAAAATCCGCTTTGTCAAAAGGCGAATCGAGAAGTTTTTTTATATCCTCTGGGCGTATCACCCTTGGCAGCGTTTTATGCAGCTTGGCTGTTGACAGATCCTGCGCCGGATTGTTGTCAATCTTTCCGCGCTTCATCAGATAATGATATAGCGCCCGCAGGGTCTGCACCTTACGACGGATGGTGCGCGCCGAGCGTCCTTGTGTCGACAGATAAGCAACCCATTGTCTTATGTCATTCACCACCACCTGCGTGGGGTCGAAGCTCGGCCCGAAGGCCTCGGCTGTAAATTCTTCCCATTGGCGCAGGTCGTAGCTATATGACGCAACGGTGTGAGCCGATTCATTCAGCTCACACCGTATATATGTTAGAAATGAGTCGTATAGCTTATTCATTCCAGAGGTAATCAACAGCTTTTATGCTGTCTCCAATGGCGAATTTAGCTAACTTTCTCTATATTTCCAAATAAAATCGGGGAAATTTTATCTCCGAAGAAAATTTTCCTATAATTTACAACCTCCTTCCAAGGGTTTATGGTTGATAATACGGTTATTCTTCGGTAGCGCGAAGTTGCTGCACGTAAATAGCCTTCATCATCTTCTTGCGGTTGGTGACTGAGGGCTTCTGGAAAGCCTGACGGCTGCGGAGTTCTTTTACAATGCCGGTTTTTTCAAACTTACGTTTGAACTTCTTGAGAGCGCGTTCGATTGTTTCGCCTTCTTTTACTTGTACAATGATCATATTTTAATTAGTGATTTATTTATAAATGCTGCCTTTACTTGAAAACAGCGCCGCAAAATTACGCATATTTTTTTGATTGACAAAACTTTTAGTGACTTTTTTAACATTTGTGCCTTTTTCACGGTCATTAACGGCACCATAAGGGTATGTACGGGCTGTTCTCCGCAACAAAAAATGCGACACATTGTTATACCTTTGGTTATTGAATTTATAATAAAAAGTGGACATTTTGGCAGTTTTTCCATTTTTGGCACAACTTGTGCTGAATTGACTTACAGATTTTAAATGCTCAACACATAAAACTACATACAACTATGACTATTAAACCTCTTGCCGACAGGGTTCTCGTTCAGCCCAAAGCAGCCGAAGAAGTAACAGCTTCAGGCATCATCATTCCCGATACAGCTAAAGAAAAGCCCATGCGCGGCATCGTTATGGCCGTTGGTTGCGGCTCAAAAGACGAAGAAATGGTACTCAAGGCCGGCGATGAAGTCCTCTATGGCAAATACGCAGGCACTGAACTCGATGTAAACGGCGAAAAAATGCTTATCATGCGCCAGAACGAAGTGATGGCTGTCGTTGAATAATATATATTATAATAGTTAAGATAAATAAGCTATGGCTAAAGAAATAAAATTCACTACCGCTGCTCGCGAAGAGCTTAAAAAAGGCGTTGACGCTCTTGCCGATGCCGTTAAGGTTACTCTCGGTCCTAAAGGACGTAATGTAATTATCGACAAAAAATTCGGTGCTCCCCACATCACCAAGGACGGTGTGAGCGTGGCACGCGAGATAGAACTCGAAGATCCCTTCCAGAACATGGGCGCACAGCTCGTGAAGGAAGTGGCTTCAAAGACAGGCGATGATGCCGGCGACGGTACAACAACCGCCACCGTTCTCGCCCAGGCCATTATCAACGTTGGTCTGAAGAACGTTACCGCCGGCGCCAACCCCATGGACCTCAAGCGCGGTATCGACAAGGCCGTTGCCAAGGTTGTTGATGCAATCAAGGGCATGAGTCAGGAAGTTGGCGACGACTTCAAGAAAATCGAAGACGTAGCCCGCGTTTCGGCCAACAACGACGACACCATCGGCCGTCTGATTGCCGAAGCTATGGAAAAGGTTAAGAAAGAAGGCGTAATCACCGTTGACGAAGCCAAGGGCACCGAAACCACTATTGAGGTGGTTGAAGGTATGCAGTTTGACCGCGGTTACATCTCACCCTACTTCGTAACCGATGCCGACAAGATGCAGTGCGCAATGGATCAGCCCTTCATCCTGCTCTACGACAAGAAAATCTCAAACCTCAAGGATCTTCTTCCCATCCTCGAACAGACAGCCCAGAGCGGCCGTGGCCTCCTTATCATCGCCGAAGATGTTGAACAGGATGCCCTCGCCACCCTCGTTGTAAACCGTCTGCGTGGCTCGCTCAAGGTATGTGCTGTAAAGGCTCCCGGATTCGGCGACCGCCGCAAGGAAATGCTTGAAGACATCGCCATCCTCACCGGCGGCAACGTAATCTCGGCCGACAAGGGCATGGCCCTCAACACTGCCACAATGCAGGACCTCGGCACTGCCTCAACCGTGACCGTAACCAAGGAAAATACAACCATCGTAAACGGCGCCGGCAACAAAGAAGCCATCGCAGCCCGTGTAGCTCAGATCAAGGCTCAGATTGCCCAGACCACCAGCGACTACGACCGCGAGAAACTTCAGGAACGCCTTGCCAAGCTCGCCGGCGGTGTAGCTGTGCTCCACATCGGTGCTCCCAGCGAAGTTGAGATGAAGGAGAAGAAAGACCGTGTAGACGACGCCCTGAGCGCAACACGCGCTGCCATTGCCGAAGGCATCGTTCCCGGTGGTGGTGTGGCTTACATCCGCAGCCTTGACGCCCTCGAAGGCCTTAAGGGCGACAACGACGACGAGACCACAGGTATCGAAATCGTACGCCGCGCCATCGAAGAGCCCCTGCGCCAGATTTCAAACAACGCCGGTGTAGAAGGCGCTGTAGTTGTTCAGAAAGTACGCGAAGGCAAGGGCGACTATGGCTACAACGCACGCACCGATGTTTACGAGAACCTTCTCGCCGCCGGTGTTATCGACCCCGCCAAGGTTACCCGTGTAGCTCTTGAAAACGCAGCTTCTATCGCAGGCATGTTCCTCACCACCGAATGTGTCATTGCCGACAAGAAGGAAGACAATCCCGCACCCGCTATGCCCGGTGGAATGGGCGGCATGGGCGGCATGATGTAATTCCACTTCATCAAGCTTATTCTTAAATTACCTATATAATAAAATCGCCTCCGTCACATACAGCGGAGACGATTTTATTATATATTACAGTCATTCAAAAATCAGGTGGCCGAAGCACGCCGGGGTGTGGAATGCCGGGGCTTCAGTGTCGACCGGCGCCCATGACAGGTAGTGAGGAACTTCAGTGAGATCGCCGCATTTGTAGAAATTGGCACGCGCCTCGCTGCCGCTCACATCCTTGATATCGTTGAGAAAGAACGCCTTCATCGGTATAACAACCGATAGCTCCCACTCTTCGGGAGCCGTTCTGTTGTCGAAATGGCCGTCAAACGCAGCATGGCGCTCCACCAATGCAAGAATGTCGGGCGTTGCGCGTTGGCGTCCCTTGCGCTCATGCCCTCCTCCTATCAGCATGCGGCCTGCACAATTGAATTCCACATTATAATATATGTGATTGTCGAAACTCACAAAAAACTCAACACACGAATCCTGCCAGATGGCACCGTTGTCGTCTGCCACAGCCCTCACACACCGCTCTGAGCATCTGTATTGCAGTGCCAGGGCATCGCCGCAGTGAGCTATGCGGAACTGCACCTTTGGGCTGTATGGAAATTTCGCAGACCAGTTGACCTTATCAATCTCATGCCACTCTGCCCCGCAGGCATCGAGGATCGAGGTGAGCTGCTTTGCGTCGGGACGGCCCTCCAACCTTCTGACGCGTAATGTTGAAAGTGTAGTTTTTTCCATAGATAATATCAGATATATCGCAAAGTTACATCAAAAATATGTTAAAAGTAATCTGTTTTGACTATAATTTTCTAATTTAGGGCAAAATTTTAACATCTAATTTTGGATGGAAAATATTTTTAGTTAAATTTGCATTTAAATGTTAATGGATTAATTTTTCAGCATCTTCTTTTCTTGGCATAGCATTTAAAAAATTTATGTTAAGTAAAAAAATGCAAACATTAATTCGTTTCAATTGTTAAATTAGATAAAGAAAAAGTCTATCGCCGGTCTCCGGCACTATAAAATAATATGAAGAAGCAAACTATATGGATTCTGACTGTACTGATGGCGTTCACCTTCATCGGCCTTCTGTGTATTCAGATTTTTTATATGAAAAATATAGTTGGCATTCGCTACGAACAGTTCTCGCAAGGCGTCAAGCAAAGTCTTTTTGCTGTTGCACAGAAGCTCGAACAGGACGAGACAACCTACTTCCTCGAAGATCAGGTGAGTCTCATCGAATCGCAGTCGATATATGCTCAACGAGCCGGCTCGGCGCTTCCCAGCCAGGAAGGCGTCAAGGTATCATTCTCCACATCCACAGGTCTGCAGGCCGACCTTACCATCAAGGGCGATGCCTCTGAAATCACAAAAATACAGACCGGCGGCCCGCTCATGAGCCAGCATTTCAGAAAAATGCAGGATGTATACCGCGACCACTTCCTGTATCAGCGCGGAGTGCTCGACGATGTTATCCTCAACATCATAGCCACCGCCTCAGACCGTCCCATAAGCGAACGAGCCGACTCGGCCTTGGTGCGCAAATACCTGCGTGCCCAGCTCGACACCTTGGGCATCGACGCTCCGTTTGAGTACGCTGTGGTCAACCGTTCGGGCGTGGTGCAATACCGCTCTGAGGGGTTCAGGCAGGATTCTGATAAGGAAAGCGCTTTCTCGCAGACACTTTTCCCGCGCGACCCGTCCTCGCAACTATACTTCCTTAAAGTTTACTTTCCCACCATGAAAGACTTCATATTCAAGTCAATATCGTTCATGGTGCCGGCTTTTGCCTTCACTTTCATATTGTTGATTATCTTCGTTTATACCATCATCGTGGCATTCCGACAGAAGAAGCTCACCGAGATGAAAAACGACTTTATCAACAACATGACTCACGAGTTCAAGACCCCTATCTCGGGAATCTCGCTTGCAGGGCAGATGCTCAACGACCCCGACATACGCAAGTCGCCGGCCATGCTCCAGCAGATATCTCAGGTAATCAACGACGAGACCAAGCGCCTGCGCTTCCAGGTGGAGAAGGTACTGCAGATGTCGCTGTTCGACCGCCAGAAGGCCACACTCAAGATTGAAGAAATCGACGCCAACTTGGTTGTTTACAACATCGTGAATACGTTCAAGCTAAAGGTAGAGAAGTATGGCGGCCACATCATTGCCAATCTCGACGCTATGAACGCACTTGTCGATGTAGACGAAATGCACTTCACAAACGTAATTTTCAATCTGCTCGACAACGCCGTCAAATACCGCTCTGAAGAACGTCCGCTGCAACTGATAGTAGGCTCGCGCGACCTTCCAAACGACCAACTCGAAATTACAATCACCGACAACGGTATAGGAATACGACGCGATGATGTGAAAAAGATTTTTGACAAATTCTACCGAGTATCTACCGGCAACCGCCACGACGTAAAAGGATTCGGACTCGGACTGGCATACGTCAAGAAGATGGTTACCGAACTCGGTGGCACCATCACCTGCGAAAGCGAATTAAATATAGGAACAAAATTTATAATATTACTCCCACTCTCTAAAAACTGATAATTATGGAAGAACGCATGCGAATACTGCTTTGCGAAGATGACGAAAATCTTGGCATGCTCCTCAGAGAATATCTCCAGGCCAAAGGCTTTAACGCCGACCTCTACAGCGACGGCGAAGCCGGCTACAAAGCATTCCTCAAAGGCAAATACGACATCTGTGTGCTCGATGTGATGATGCCTAAAAAGGACGGCTTCACACTGGCTCAGGAAATCCGCACATTCAACGCCGATGTGCCCATCATCTTCCTCACCGCCAAGTCGCTCAAGGAAGACATCCTCGAAGGCTTCAAGCTCGGCGCCGACGACTACATCACCAAGCCCTTCTCCATGGAAGAGCTCACCATGCGCATCGAGGCCATCCTGCGCCGCGTCAAGGGTAAGAAAGGAAAAGAAGTTACCATGTACAAGATTGGTAAATTCACTTTCGACACTCAGAAACAGGTGCTGATGATCGATGACAAGGTGACAAAACTCACCACCAAGGAGTCTGAACTGCTGTCGCTGCTCTGCGCGCACGTCAATGTGATTCTCGAGCGCAACTACGCCCTCAAGACCATCTGGATCGACGACAACTACTTCAACGCCCGCTCTATGGACGTATACATCACCAAGCTGCGCAAGCACCTCAAGGACGATCCCTCAATCGAAATCATCAACATCCACGGCAAGGGCTACAAACTCATCGCTCCCGAGGTTGAAGCAACCCATTGATAAAGCTCCCATTTACCCATCCAATATCAAGAGCCGCCCACTGTGCGGCTCTTGCTGTTTAACAGCATGAATAAATCTGCGTTAAGTTTGCGGGCACACTTATTTAAAATTAGTTTAAATAAGCTTGCATATTTGGCGTTTTTTTTCGACCTTTGCACCCGATAAATTAGACTTGAAAGTGAAACTGTCGGAACTAAAGACCGGTGAAACCGGAGTTGTGGTAAAGATTCTCGGCCATGGTGCGTTCAGAAAGCGCGTTATCGAGATGGGATTTGTACGCGGTCGCGAAGTAAAGGTGCTCCTCGACGCGCCCCTCAAAGACCCTATCAAATATGAACTGCTTGGATATGCAGTGTCGCTGCGTCGTGCAGAAGCCGAAATGATTGAAGTCATAAAAATTGATAACGATGATGAGTCTTCACACATCACCGCTAATGACAAATCGCATGGTGACGAGCACACTGCCCGCCATCAACAATCCGACACGCACAATTCTGATTCACGCATCGACCATGCAAGCCGTACCATCAACATTGCTCTGATTGGAAACCCAAACTGCGGTAAAACCTCGCTTTACAACTGTCTGTCGGGTTCGCGCGAACATGTGGGCAATTACGGCGGAGTCACAGTCGACATCAAAACCACTTTCTTTGAATATCGCGGTTACAACATTCGCCTGTCTGACCTTCCCGGCACTTATTCACTGGCCGCATACTCCCCCGAAGAGCTGTATGTGCGCAAATATCTGCGCGAAAACAATCCGGATATAATAATCAACGTGGTCGACGCATCAAATCTTGAGCGCAACTTGTATCTGACCACCGAGCTTATCGACATGGACCGGTCCATGGTCATTGCCTTAAATATGTATGACGAGCTTCAAGCATCGGGTGCCAACCTCAACTACAAGGAGCTTGGCGGCATGATAGGCGTGCCCATGGTACCCGTGGTAGCCCGCAACGGCGAAGGAATCAACGCCCTGCTCGATACTGTGATAAATGTGTACGAGGGTAAAAACGAGAATGTGCGCCACGTACATGTAACCCTGAACAACGACATTGAAAAAGCCTTGAGAATACTCATCGACATGATCAAGGCCCAACCAAAAATCGGACGACACTTCTCACCTCGATACCTTGCCATTAAATTCATCGAAGGCGACACCGAGGTTGAACGCTTGCTGCGCGATGCCGACAATTACGACAACCTGGTAGAAAAACGCAACTATCTGCGCAACGACCTTGAGCGAATCATGCAGGAAGACATATCCTCGATCATCGCAGCCGAAAAATATGGTTACATAGCCGGTGCCCTTGCTGAAACAATGCAGGCCGGAGAACGCTCAAACCAACAATCAACCACCATCATCGACGCCATTGTCACCAATAAGCTGTTTGGCTTCCCCATATTCCTGCTCATAATGTTCTTCATATTCTGGGCTACATTCTTTGTGGGCCAATATCCTATGGACTGGATTGAGACCCTTGTCGAAAACCTGAGCGTATTAGTCAAGACCTATATGCCCGACGGAATACTGAAAGACCTCGTTGCCGACGGTATAATAGGCGGTGTAGGTGGTGTTATAGTATTCCTGCCCAACATACTTATACTATACTTCTGCATATCTTTCATGGAAGACTCGGGTTATATGGCACGAGCGGCATTTATCATGGATAAGATAATGCACCGGGTGGGGCTGCACGGCAAATCATTTATTCCTCTTATAATGGGCTTCGGCTGCAACGTGCCGGCCATAATAGCCACCCGCACCATCGAGAGCCGGTCGAGCCGCCTAATCACTATACTCATCAATCCGTTTATGTCGTGCTCGGCCCGCCTGCCGCTGTACGTGCTGCTCATAGGCACATTCTTCTACTCATACGCGGCATTGGTATTTCTGGGTCTGTATGTACTCGGCATAGCTATAGCCGTGATCACAGCACGCCTGCTGCGCCGGTTCTTCTTCCATAAAGACGAAACACCCTTTGTAATGGAGCTGCCCCCCTATCGCATGCCCACATTCAAAGGCTCGATAAAGCATACATGGTCGAAGGGTGTGCAATACCTCAAAAAGATGGGTGGAATCATACTTTTTGCAAGCATTATAGTATGGGCGCTCAATTATTTCCCCCGTCATGACGATACTGCAACACACACCGACCCGGCTTCGTACTCAACCACGGTAGATCTGTCGCGCGACTCATATCTCGAAGCGCTCGGCAAGATAGTTAATCCTGTCATGGAACCGCTCGGGTTCACATGGCGTTCAACAGTGGCCGCTCTGGCCGGTGTACCTGCAAAAGAAATTGTGGTGTCGACCCTGGGTGTGCTGTACACCGACGACGAAGCTTTTACAAACCAGAGCCTCGGCGAGCGTCTTTCGGCTCCCGGGCCCGACGGCAAGCCTGATTTCACCGCAGCCTCGGCCCTGGCTTTCCTGGTATTCATATTGCTCTACTGCCCCTGCATGGCCACTGTCACTGCCATAGTACGCGAAAGCGGTGATTGGCGCTACGGAGCATTCAGCGTCATCTACAACACTTTGGTGGCCTGGATTGTTGCTTTTGTAGTTTATCAATTGGCTCTGCTTCTATAAGTAGCGTCTTAATCCTATAATGTTAACAAGCTCCAATGAATTTCAGCTACTGGTTTTCAAACCGCATAAGGCTGCGACATAACGCACCGGCCAGCACCGCTACAGGAGTGGTGATAGCTGTGGCAGGAGTAGCTCTCGCACTTATGGTGATGGAGCTGAGCCTTGCTGTGGCTTCAGGTTTCAAGCACGAGATCGAGCGCAAGGTTATGGGGTTTGACGACAATGTAGTAGTGTTGCCGTCTTACGACTACTACTCGGCCACATCCGACAACGAACTTTGCATATCCGACACCCTAAGCTCTATAATCACCCGTACGCTGCCCGGATCTAAGCCCGTACCGGCCTTCACGCGCCATGCCATACTCAAGACCGACGACGACTTCATGGCGATTCAATGCATCTCACACGGCAAGGCTCATGACAATTCATTCGAAAAGAGCATTCTCACCTCCGGCACGTGGCCAGACTATGCCGACACGGCGGCCGTAGACAGCATAGTGATCTCGCGCCCCATGGCCGACAAACTAAACCTTGACACCGGCGATAAGGTATACCTCTACTTCTTCGTAAACGAGCAGCCCAAAATGCGCAGGGTTTACATCTCGGGGCTGTATCAGTCTAACTTTGGCGAATACGATGATGCCATCGTATATACATCGCTTCCACTGATGCAACGACTGGGAGAGGGCGGCGACAGCACATGCACATCCGTCGCCGTTGAAGGCATTGATACCAAGGATATTATCCCGGCTACCGAAAGACTGCAGGCAGCATTGCTCGAAGCCTACAGCCGCGGCGAGATATCGGGTGTATATCCGGTGAACAACGTTTATAACTCGGGGGCGCTGTTTTTCAGCTGGCTCGACCTGCTCGACACCAATGTAGTAGTAATATTCATACTGATGATATGCGTGGCAACATTCACACTCATATCAAGCCTTTTCATAATAATTCTCGACCGAGTACCAACCATAGGATTGCTGCGGGCTATAGGAGCCACACGCCGTCAGGTAAGCCGAATCTTTGTTTACACGGCATTGCGGCTCGTAGGATTGGGCATGATAATCGGCAATGTTCTTGCCATAGGGCTGATGCTCATCCAGAATGCCACTCACTTCCTGCCCCTCGACCCCCACATGTACTATCTGGCATACGTCCCGTTTGAAATAAACTGGATAAGTATAATCGCGCTCAATGCCGGGGTAGCCCTCGGTGCATGGCTCATACTTATACTCCCGGCACGTATGGCCGCGCACATCGACCCGGCTTCAACCATGCGTTACGAATAAATCTCCAACATCAATCTTTTTTGCTTTTAACTTGTTTTAATAATGAATGGCGCTTAAAATTTTAACATTTGCCATTTTATTCGTACATTTGTCGTATTTTAAAAATTCATCCTCGATATATTCTATTTGAATGACTGAAATCACCGATATCCGTGAACTTATAATCGACGCTATCCGCGACCGTAAGGGTCGTGCCATCACACTTGTCGATCTCGAAAACATACCGGGAGCCTCAGCCCGGGCATTCATCATAGCAGAAGGTTCTTCAACCACCCAGGTAGGTGCCATAGCCGACCATCTGCGCGACCGCCTGCAAAAAGACGCGGGCATCAAGCCTTTCAACAGCGACGGAGCCCACGACGACTCGCAGTGGGTTG
The DNA here is from genome assembly GCA_947072905.1 of uncultured Bacteroidales bacterium. Taxonomy (GTDB): domain Bacteria; phylum Bacteroidota; class Bacteroidia; order Bacteroidales; family Muribaculaceae; genus CAG-873. Next base: position 20,893 of record CAMTKF010000022.1, on the reverse strand, counting down.
TGCTTGATTATGGCGATGTATGGGTTCATATCTTCCTGCCCGATGCCCGCACACGATACAACCTTGAAGAACTCTGGAATGACGCCGTCATTACAGAATATCCCGATCTCGACTGAGATACCATTTAATTCATCGCCTAAACGCTTTGTTTACAAAGAATTGTTAATTATGCCCTTTCTACCAAAAAAAGACAAATCAGGAAACAGCAACAAAAAGAGTCCATTCAAGATAAATCTTTGGTGGATGTATGCCATTGTCTTTCTGTTTCTGTTCGGAATATACGCTCTCGACGATAATTCCGTCACCCGCAACGTCAGCTATACCGACTTCTGCTCCTACGTTGCCCGCGACCACGGTATCACCAAAATCATAGTGTATACAGACAAGAAGGAAGCCGAAGGCGTTCTCTCCGACTCCCTTGCGCGCGTACTTTTCCGCGACAATCATTTCCAGAGCCAAGGCGTTCTGGCAAAAGTAACAACTGAAATTCCTTCAGCCGACAAGTTTGACAGCCGTATACAGGAATGGGAGGCTTCAGGCGCTTTCACCGGCGAAGTAAAATACGAACGCAGCAGCCAGTTCAGTTCATTCCTGTGGTCGCTCGCACCCATAGTGCTGCTGGTGGCCGCATGGTTCTGGATCATGCGCCGCATGAGCGGTGGCGGTGGTGGTGCCGGTGGTGGCGGCGGTGTATTCTCAGTAGGCAAGTCAAAGGCCATGCTGTTTGACAAGAACAACGCCAACAAGGTCACCTTCAAGGACGTAGCTGGCCTCTCCGAAGCCAAGACCGAGATTGAGGAAATCGTAGAGTTTCTCAAAAATCCGTCGCGCTACACCGACCTCGGCGGCAAGATTCCAAAGGGAGCACTGCTGGTAGGCCCTCCCGGCACAGGTAAAACCCTGCTGGCCAAGGCTGTGGCCGGCGAAGCCAACGTACCCTTCTTCTCCATGTCGGGTTCCGACTTCGTTGAGATGTTTGTCGGTGTCGGAGCTTCGCGTGTACGCGACCTCTTCCGTCAGGCCAAAGAAAAAGCCCCCTGTATCGTATTTATTGACGAAATCGACGCCGTAGGCCGTGCCCGCGGCCGCAATGCCAACATGGGCAGCAACGACGAACGTGAAAACACGCTCAACCAGCTGCTTACCGAGATGGACGGCTTCGACTCAAACAGCGGTGTCATCATCCTTGCAGCCACCAACCGTGCCGATATTCTCGACAAGGCCCTGATGCGTGCCGGACGCTTTGACCGTCAGATTTATGTAGATCTGCCCGACCTGCCCGACCGCGTGGCAATATTCAAGGTTCATCTGCGCAACATCAAGACCGATGACTCGCTCGATATAGAACTTCTTGCCCGCCAGACTCCGGGATTCTCGGGTGCCGACATTGCCAATGTGTGCAACGAAGCAGCCCTGATAGCCGCCCGCAACAACAAGCCCTTCGTCACAAAAGACGACTTCTCGGCAGCTGTCGACCGTATTATCGGCGGTCTTGAGAAACGTTCAAAGATCACCACTGTAGAAGAGAAACGCTCAATTGCCATACACGAAGCCGGCCATGCCACCGTATCATGGCACCTGCAGTATGCCAATCCGCTGGTAAAGGTAACCATAGTGCCGCGCGGCAAAGCCCTGGGCGCAGCATGGTATCTGCCCGAGGAACGCCAGATCACACCCTCGCAGGTTATCCTCGACGAGATATGCGCCACACTGGGCGGACGTGCCGCCGAAGAGGTATTCCTCGGACGCATCTCTACCGGCGCGGCCAACGACCTTGAACGCGTCACCAAGCAGGCATACGCCATGGTAGTATATTACGGCATGAGCGACCGCCTGCCCAACCTGTCGTATTACGACTCAACAGGTCAGGACTACGGCTTCACCAAGCCCTACTCCAATGAGCGGGCCAAGATTATCGACGACGAAGTTTCGCGCATCATATCCGAGCAGTACGAACGCGCCAAGGACATCCTGCGCAAGCACGCCGAGGGCCACCACAAGCTCACCGAGGTGCTCATAAACCGCGAAGTAATCTTCACCCAGGACGTAATCGACATATTCGGCGAACGCCCATGGAAGAGCCGCACCGACGAAATCCTCGCCGAGGATCCGCGCATGCTCACCCCCGGCCCCGAAGACGTCACTGCCACCGAAGTACCTGATAGTACAGCAAGCGACAGCAATGCCGATGCCCCCGCCAAGGCTGAGGATGGACATGATGCTCCGGCCCACAAGCCCGATAGCACTCCCCCGCCCTACACTCCCGAAAACAACTGAACGCCATACATGGCCGGCGCCTGATGCGCCGGCCATTATTATGTAAATCAGAAAATTAGCATCATTACGCCAATCTATGAAAATTCAGTGCGGAAACATCGCAAAATCAGGCTCTGAAATAGTGCAAAATCCAAAAAAAATTGCTAACTTTGTGGCCACAAAATAGCCGATTAAGCCCTTGTATACCTTAATCAGCAATAAATCAATACTTTAAAAATGATAAACATTACATTTCCCGACAACAGCGTGAAGCAATTTGAAGCCGGTATCACCCCGCTTGAAATCGCCAAGTCAATCAGCCCTCGTCTCGCTGAGGATGTTCTCGCTGCAAGCGTTGACGGCCAGGAATGGGATCTCAGCCGTCCCATCGACAACGATGCCGCCATCAAACTCTTCAAGTGGGATGACGCCGAAGGCAAGCACGCATTCTGGCACTCATCTGCCCACCTGCTTGCCGAAGCCCTCCAGGAACTATATCCCGGCGTGAAGTTCGGCATAGGCCCGGCTATCGAAAACGGATTCTACTACGACATCGACCCCGCCGGCCACACTATTACCTCCGAAGATTTTACAAAAATCGAAAATAAAATGCTGGAGCTTGCCCGACAGAAAGAAGAAATCGTGCGCAAGGATATCTCCAAAGCCGATGCTCTCAAGCTCTTCGGTGACCGCGGCGAGGAATATAAGTGCGAACTTATCTCCGAGCTCGAAGACGGCCACATCACCACATACACCCAGGGCAACTTCACCGACCTCTGCCGAGGCCCGCATATCCCCAATACCGCCCCCATCAAGGCTGTCAAGATAACATCGCTCGCCGGTGCTTACTGGCGCGGCGACGAAAAGCGCAATCAGCTCGTCCGTGTATACGGCATCACATTCCCCAAGAAGAAGATGCTCGACGAATACCTGGCTCTGCTCGAAGAAGCCAAGAAGCGCGACCACCGCAAGCTCGGTAAGGAAATGGAACTCTTCGCGTTCTCACAGAACGTGGGCGCCGGTCTGCCCCTGTGGCTCCCCAAGGGTGCCGCTCTGCGCGACCGTCTCGAACAGTTCCTCCGCAAAATTCAGAAAAAATACGGTTACCTGCAGGTTATCACACCCCACATCGGCAACAAGATGCTCTATGTGACCTCAGGCCACTACGCAAAATACGGCAAAGACTCATTCCAGCCCATCCACACCCCCCAGGAAGGCGAGGAATACCTGCTCAAGCCGATGAACTGCCCCCACCACTGCGAAATATTCCGCGCTCTGCCCCGCTCATACCGCGACCTGCCCCTGCGCCTGGCTGAATTCGGAACTGTTTACCGCTACGAACAGAGCGGTGAGCTCCACGGTCTCACCCGAGTTCGCGGTTTTACGCAGGACGATGCCCACATCTTCTGTGCTCCCGACCAGATCAAGGACGAGTTCCTTAAGGTGATGGACATTATATTCTACATCTTTAAAGCTCTCAAATTCGATAACTTCGAAGCCCAGATTTCACTCCGCGATCCCCAGCACAAGGAAAAGTACATCGGCTCTGACGAAAACTGGCACCTGGCTGAGCAAGCCATTATCGAAGCCTGCGCCGAAAAGGGTCTCAACGCCCGCACAGAACTCGGCGAAGCAGCATTCTATGGTCCCAAGCTCGACTTCATGGTCAAGGACGCCATAGGCCGCCGCTGGCAGCTCGGAACTATTCAGGTAGACTACAACCTGCCCGAACGCTTCCAGCTCGAATACACCGGCGCCGACAACCAGAAACACCGTCCGGTGATGATTCACCGCGCTCCCTTCGGATCAATGGAACGTTTTGTAGCTGTGCTCCTCGAACACACTGCAGGCCGCTTCCCCCTGTGGCTTACTCCCGAGCAGGTAGTTGTACTGCCCATCTCAGAGAAGTTCAACGACTATGCCTACAAGGTAATGGCCGAGCTTGAACAGGCCGACATCCGTGCGATTGTAGACGACCGCAACGAAAAGATCGGACGCAAAATTCGCGACAACGAGCTCAAGCGCATCCCGTATCTGCTGGTCGTAGGCGAAAAAGAACAGGCAAACGGCGAAATTTCTGTAAGAAAACAGGGAGAAGGTGATCAAGGTTCGATGAAAATTGCTACCTTTGTAGAGCAAATTACCCGCGAGGTGAACGAATCAATTAATCAATAACCCTACTGAATGGAGAAAAAACCCCACTTTACCCCCGGACCCCGTCCACAAGGTGCCAACAGAGGCCCGCAACAGCGCGACCGTCGCTTACCCGACCGTAACGCCAAAGACCCCAACAATATAAACGAGCACATCCGTGCACGCGAAGTGCGTCTCGTCGGAGATAACGTGACTCCAGGCATCTATACCATTCAGCAGGCTCGTGCCATTGCCGAAGAGCTTGAACTTGATCTCGTTGAAATTTCTGCACAGGCAGATCCCCCTGTCTGCAAGATTCTTGATTATCAGAAGTATCTTTACCAGCAGAAAAAGAAGCAGAAAGAAATCAAGGCCAAGGCTTCAAAGGTTGTTGTCAAGGAAATCCGATTCGGACCTCAGACCGATGACCACGACTACAACTTCAAGCTCAAGCATGCCATAGGCTTCCTTCAGGAAGGCGCCAAGGTCAAGGCCTACGTCTTCTTCAAAGGCCGCTCAATCCTCTTCAAGGAGCAAGGCGAGGTACTGCTGCTCCGTTTTGCCAACGACCTCGAAGAATACGGAAAGGTTGAACAGCTGCCGCTGCTCGAAGGCAAGAGAATGATAATAATGCTTGCGCCCAAGAAAAAGTAAAAAAGCGTGTCACGCGTGACACATATCAATACAACTCAAACAAATTAACAAAATGCCGAAGATTAAAACTAATTCCGGTGCCAAAAAAAGATTCGCTCTTACCGGAACAGGAAAAATCAAGAGAAAACACGCTTACCACAGCCACATCTTGACTAAAAAGACCAAGAAGCAAAAACGCAACCTCGACCACTTCGCTCTCATCGCAAAGGTGGACGAAAACAGCGTAAAGTCACTTCTCGCTCTCAAGTAAACAGCTGCCTGAGCAAATCTTCTCAAGATTTTAAATCGCAAGTTTTTATAACTAATTTTATTAACCGAATGGTCAGCTCCAAAGCGCTTCTGCAGCCGCTGTCATTCAAAATGTAAAAAAGAAAATGCCAAGATCAGTCAACCACGTCGCTTCACGCGCACGTCGTAAAAAAATCCTGAAACTTACCCGCGGCTACTTCGGATGCCGCCGTAATGTATGGACCGTAGCCAAGAATACTTGGGAAAAAGGTCTTACCTACGCATATCGCGACCGCAAGGATAAAAAGGGCAACTTCCGCTCTCTGTGGATTCAGCGTATCAACGCTGCTGCCCGTATGCACGGCCTCAGCTACTCACAGCTCATGGGCCTCATCCACAAAGCAGGTATCCAAATCAACCGTAAGGTCCTCGCCGACCTCGCTCTTAACAATCCCGAAGCCTTCAAGGCTGTCGTTGATACCGTTAAGAACGCCTAAAGCGAAGAACGCGGAACACGCTACAAAAATGACCATCGGATTTCGATCCGATGGTCATTTCTTTTATTCAGAAGTTAGATTAAGTAATCATTGAATAATAGTTTATATCATCTGCTTGCCTTATGAACGCATCTTCAACCCTCTTCATCGGTCACGTAGCTACGGCTACGCTCCCTCTTCATCGGATTGAATCTGCTGTCCATAAGTCGGCGTATATAATATAAACTATTTTCCACTGCTTACTTAATAATTATAGATGATATTTCCGTTGGAATTGAAGTTAAGTTCAACCTCATTGGTCAATTCAACCTCATAACCATAATATTCGCGCGAAATCTCATTGATTTCCTGATCGGGGAAGTTAAGACTTACAAAGTTGATGATACCGGGGTGGATAAAGCCTGTAGGCAGCGCCATTCCCATAGGGGCGTCAATTTCAACCCACAGTCCGGTGCTGTCAAACTCAAACTGAGTACCGTTGGTAAGGATTACTTCGTATGTGGTTCCGGCGCCATGGCCATCCATCTCCATAGACGATACGGCATACCCGCCCCAATACGTTTCGAGGAATACCTAGGCCTGCGGAGGAAGCTGCCCATAACTGATTTCGTACCAATCATCGTCGTCATCTGAACATGACACCAGACTCGCGCTCAAAAAGCCGGCACTAAGCAGCACAAACAATAGATAGAGATATTTTTTCATATTATTCAAATTAAGATTATTACCTTATGAATAACACTCTTGCCCGTATTTAAGTTTGGATAACAATCGTATATTTATTTTAATGCAGGGTGCGCAACTTTATCCGCTCCATAGCGTTTAAGTATCATAATTTAAGAATTAAATGACAGTAATAATTATGGAAAGGAAAGTTTCTATAGAACGCGTCGGCAAAGCAGTCGAAGATGCGTTTGAGATGAATAAAAGCATTAAGGAAGGCTCAGTAGATGCCCGCCTTGGAGAAGTCAACGATAAAGCTTTCGGCATAAGCGTAGTGCTTACCGACGGCACAACCATAAACAAGGGCGATACCAAAGTACTGTCGCCACTCGGACGTATTGCTCTCGTCCCCACTCACGTAATGGTTCTCAGCCAGAACACACCCGAAGAATTGGTTAAAAAGGCCGGTGTGGCCTGCGGTAAATGCAGCAAGGAAAACAAGCCAAAGGGTCTCGCAGTAAGTGCTCACGGTGTTCGTGCCGTAAGTGTGGTTGAACCTTCAAACGACCCCGATGGCAAGTGGCAGGTTATGATTAACAACCTTATCAATATGTTAGGCTCTGCCCCTATCCTCGACGACAAGCTTTATGAACGACTCAAAGCTGAAAACTCAGCCTCAAACGCCGTAAACTCATTCCAGGAAGCAGGCTACAACCTGTATGACGACGCAGAAACTTCTCTTGACCTGTTCACACGTCTATCGTCGCTGCAGCTCACTACCGAACAGCTCGCTACAATGGGTGCCACCATTGCATCTGACGGTCGAAATCCCCTCAATGGACAGATAGCTTTTGACGGTGCCATAGCAGCCAACGTAGTTACCACCATGGCTCGTGGCGTACACAAAGAAGGCCGCGCATGGATGATGACCGTAGGTCTGCCGGCAGCAAACAGCATGGGTGGTGCAATACTTGCCGTACTGCCCGGATTCGGCGCTATCGCAGCGTATGCACCGGCTCTCGATCAAAATGGAGTATCGGTAAAGGCTGCCAAGGCCATCCGCAGGATTGCAAACGAATTGCAACTCAACATATACGCTTCAGCGCGCGTGAAAGCGGAAAAATAACGTGCACGACAGGGAAGCGGGATAATATATCCCCGGCTACGCGCAAAAATGGCACGCGCTGCAGTGGCATCCCGCTTCTCTCCATTCAATCGACTATATGGTTGAATGTTATATAATTCTGCAAAGGCAGGCCCGGCCGTGAGCAATCACAGTCGGGCCTGCTGATTTTAAATTTATCTCAGCAACAGGCAAGCATCGCCGTAGCTGAGGAAACGGAAGTCATTGGCCAGGGCAAAGTCATACATCGGACGCCATTGTTCATCGCCAATAAATGCCGAAACAAGCAGCAGCAGCGTTGAGCGTGGCTGATGGAAGTTGGTCACCATGCCTTTCACCACTTTATATTCATATCCGGGAGCTATTATGATACGGGTTGACCCTATCAAGGCATCGGCATTATTATCATCGAGATAACGGAGTATGGCTTCAAAAGCCTCGGTTGCCGACAGTTGCGGATGATTATCGCTGTAGGGATACCATTGAGGCACTTCTCCATCCCACAAGCCTTCAGATATAAGACAGCCTATATGAAACAGGCTCTCGAGCGTACGTACCGATGTGGTGCCTACAGCTATTATATTGTGATCGGCAACGAGTAGGGCAAGACTGCGCAGCACTTCACGGTCTACTGCAATAAACTCGCTGTGCATGGGATGATCGCCTATCGCATCGCTTTTCACGGGTTGGAATGTGCCGGCACCGACGTGCAGTGTAACCTCAAGGCGCGGAATACCCCTGTGGCTTATGGCTTCGAGCAGTTCGGGCGTGAAATGCAGCCCGGCGGTAGGAGCAGCTACCGAACCGTCGATATGCGAATAGATTGTCTGATAGTCGCTTGAGTCAGCTTCTTCGGTAGAACGGTTGAGATAAGGAGGAATTGGTATTTCGCCGGCCGCAGCTATCACCTCGGCAAAGCTCACGCCGCAATCCCATCCAAATTCCACTATCCAGGCATTGCCGGCGGCCTGTTTCCTTACTGCTTTCAGCACCACATCGCGGTCGCCTACCCTCACAAGGCCCTCGAGGGCGCCTTCTTTCCAGCGTTTTGAATTTCCAACAAAGCACAGCCACCGGCAGCTTGATGTAGCAGCGAAGTTTTCGGCATAATCGGCAGGCGCATCCGGCTCAAGGCAGAACACCTCGATGATGGCGCCGGTAGCCTTGCGGAAACGCAGGCGCGCGTTTATCACACGGGTGTTGTTATACACCAGCACTGCGTTATCGGGTAATAACGATGGTAATTCGTTGAATACGTGTTCAACAGGGCCTTCGTCTTGTTTCTTCACCAACAACTTGCACGAATCGCGTTGAGCCAAAGGATGCTGCGCAATCCTGTGCTGTAGCAGTGGATAATCGTAATTTCCTATCAGTATATTTTGTGGACCAGCCATAATCTTTGCTTTTTAAAATTTCACGCAAAGTTACGAATATTATTACACACGCTCTTCCACTAAACGAACAATTTTATCATTATTTTGTTATATGTATGGCCTTACATCACTAATGAAAAAACTGATTCTGAATGACTAAAAACCGTATATCACGATTGCATTGGAAATTATTTTTCCCTTTGGTAGGATTATTGTGGATAGTTATAGGCATAACCATCCTATACTTTGTGGCTCACGAAAGGCAGCGGCTCAGTCATAATCTCGGCAACAGATTGGTCAACGTAAACACTACAATAATCGATGCCTACAACAAAGGTGCCGATTTACAGAAAACAGTTGATTTCATAAGACTTTTTACTAATCAGACCACTCTTGAGCCATTACACATTACGGTATATGATAACGATGGCAATATAATTGCTGATAATAATGCCACAACAATTCCGATCCACAACGAGTCCGGGCAATTGCTCCCCGCATTTAAGGATTCATGGACCAAGAGAAATACTCCCTCTCTGCACGACATGACAATGTTCGGCTCTAAGTATATGGTGAGTTCCGCCATAAGTGGCGACGGAACAATACACACCTTTGCCGCACTGCCTTACAAGGGCGAGGTACTTGAATTTCTTAGTATCGACTCGGTTATATGGATCGTCGTTTTTGGATTGGGAGTTCTCTCGTTCATACTCGCCTATTTCAGTTCCAAGGCCATTTGCCGCAATGTCTACGCGCTGCGCGACTTTGCAGAAATGATTTCGTCAAATGATATGCCCGATGATATAGAGTCATGGCACTTCTCAAAAGATGAACTCGGCGATGTATCTAAAAGACTGGTGCTTTTATACAAAGAGAAATTAAAAGCCGAAGAGGAAAAGTTATTCCACGAGCGTCAGATAGGCGTGAACGTAAGTCATGAACTTAATACACCGGTTGCCATAATCAAGGGTTATCTTGATACGATACGCACCGATGAGAATATCTCGATAGAGCAAAAAAACAAGTTCATAATTCGGGCAAGCGACAATATAGACCGTTTGGCCGACCTTATTGATGACCTGAATTCGGTAATGCGTATCCAGGAAAACAAGATTGCCATAGTTTGCAAGGATTTTGATTTCCAAAGCTTCATCATAAAATTATTTGATGACGTAAAGCATAATCATAAAGTTGGAAATATGGCTTTGGAGATGAATATTCCGGCCGGGTGCATGGTCAAGGGTAACGAAGGCTTGCTAAACAAGGCATTGTTTAATCTGATTATAAACTCGGTAAAACATTCGTGCGGCAAGCTCATTTCAATTAAATTTATCGGCGAAGAAGATGATTATCTTGTATTTTCATACTCCGACGACGGTATCGGTGTTGAAAATGAGCATCTTGAACGACTCTTCGACCTGTTTTACAGGGTAGATACCGGCAGATCTCGCAAAAACGGTGGTTCAGGCCTTGGCCTCTCACTCGTCAAACGCATATTCGTGGCAATGAATGGCGACATAACTGCTAAAAACTTAAAAACCGGAGGATTGGAATTCATATTCAAACTTCCCAAAGGGAAATAACTACCCTGAGTAATATTACAAAGCGAGTTTACGTTAAGATATTACCGTAATATCATTAGCACAACATTCAGTCCTATCTTAATGGCAATATCCATTACTCAGACTTGAATTTATGAAGAAAATAGTCCACGGTATATAAAAATAAAAGTTCCGCCTGGGTACGCATGCAAAGCCTAAGCGTGGCGGAATCTGTTGGCACAAAGTTAATAAGAATTTTTAGAATAACAATAAAATGGCATTAAAAAACCGGAATTTTAACATTTCATAAACAAAACATAAGCAGGGCTGCCTAACAACCAAAATTAGACAGCCCCATGGGATGCTTAGCGCTGTAGAGATGAGGGAGAATGAGCGTTATACGGCAGCTTTGCTCAGGGTGTTATAGATACTCTGCTGCGAAGTTTCAACGGCAGAAATTTCGTTCTTGATTGTGCCGTAGGCTTTGCTAAGGTATTGTTTATAGGCCGAGAGATCTTCGCCGGCGGCTACCTTATTGAGCTCCGCCTGCATTTGGTCGAGATTGACTTTTACGGCAGGGGATGTCTCCACTTTGTCAATCATGCTGACCTTACTGTCGGTGGGATCGGTTGAACTTACTATCTGTTTTTTCAGATTATCGTTCTGCAAGCTGATAAAGCTGTTCCACTCCGACGAAACCTTATCGGTAATAACCGAAATTTCGCCGAATATTTTGGTACTGAGACCTGAGTATGCTTCGGCACGCGAGGCCTGACGTCCCTTCATATAGAGATACCATGCGCTGAAGATTGCAGCTGCACCTGTTATGATTACACTGAGATTTGAGATTACAAATCCAAATATAATCGCTGCAACTCCTATAATGGCAAAACAGATGCTTGACTTGCCAAGCATATTCATCTTTGAAGACTCTACCTGCGATATATCGGCAGGAATACCAATAGTTTTAAAGCCACTGTCGAGATAATCTTCGAGTTTGGTTGTCTGTGCGTTGAGTGCCTGTGTGTAAGGCGAGATAATTGAATTATCCATGGTCGAATATTATATAATTAGTTAATTGTCTTTTCCATAAATAACAAAAGATTAGCGCTGTTTGTTGCAATCTCTCAACAAACAGCGCCAATCTTTCTCTGTAGACTTTTCAGGCCATATCGCCGTCGAGTTTCATCAGCTGTCGGGCACGGATTTCATCGTGTTTGGGAACCAGTAATTCAACCGGTGCCCACGTATCGGTCATAGGATACACCGACGATATGGTGGCATTGTTCAATACCGTAGGAATATCGTTGGATTCGAGCATTCCCTTTACTATGTACGCATCCTGAGGCGTGGCGAAGGATGCAATTTTAATCCATTCTGCCATAATCTTGTTTGTACTTACTTATATCTTACCCAACGCATGAGTTCCATAAAAGTTGGCTTCTTGCCATACATAAATATACCCACACGGTATATCTTGGCCGACAACCATATCATTCCGAAGAACGACACGTAGAGCAGAACCACCGAGAGCAATGATTGCCACACAGGTATGCCGAAGGGCATGCGTGCCATCATAACCATGGGCGAGGTAAATGGAATCATTGAGGTCCACAATGCAAGTCCCGAATTAGGATCCTGCACCACACTCATAGATATGATAAGGGCAAGGATTATGGGCACAATAGCCACGGTCTGCAGCTGCGAGGCGTCCTGTATGTTGTCCACCGCCGAGCCTATGGCTGCATATATCGACGAGTAGAACAGATAGCCGCCTATGAGGAACAGTACCATGAACACCACCAACTTTGCCATAAAGGCCGGATCACCGAGCTGCGATATGGCGGCTACGAGTGTGGGATCGTCGGCAGTGGCAGCTGCTGTAGTCATGAACGGCATAAGGCACAACGAGCCGGCTACGATAAGTATGGCCCATATAAGAATCTGAGTCACCGCTACCGCTCCTATACCGAGTATTTTACCCATCATGAGGTCGTTGGGGTTGACCGACGATACCACCAGTTCGAGCACTCGATTGTTCTTTTCCTCAATAATGGAAGTCATCACCATCTGACCATAGAGCATAATGAAGAAATACAGTATCAGCATCATGAACGTACCCAGCAGGTAAGACAACAGCGATGATGTCTCGTTCTCCTCATCCTGGTCGAGCCTGTAGGTCTTCATCTTCATATCTACCTGTACATCTTCCATAATCTGTCGCAGGTTGTCGATCTCATACAGTTCTATGCGGCGCGACTCAACGGCATCTTCAATCTGGTCCTTCACAAACCTTTCGGTAGTGAGCGAGGGCGAGCCGTGGGTGTAAAGAGTGACATTGTCGTCGGGATCGGTCACCACATTCGAGCCTATTACAAGAATAGCTCCATAGGCTTCTTCCTTCTTCACCACGTCGATGTTATCGGCCACCCGTTTGAATGTAATCTCGTCGCTGTCGTGCAGACGTCCTGCCACAACGCCCGAATCATCTATCACGGCTATCACCTGCTCTTCGGGGGTTGACATCATGGCTATGACAGCCGGCGCAACCATTATGGCCAGCATGATTATAGGCATAAGGATTGTGGTGATTATGAAGCTCTTGCGCTTTACTCTCTCAAGATATTCACGCGCAATAATTATAGATAGTGCTCTGCTCATAGTTCGGGAGGTGTTGGGGTTGAGTGATTGGAATTTTCTACGGTACGGATGAATATTTCATCCATCGAAGGCAACAGTGGATTGAACGTGCGCAGCATCACCTCGGCATTGGCCACTCCGAGCAGATTGCGCAGGTCGTCCTGCGAATTGAGCGAGAAGCGCACATGCGAGATACCGTCGCGGTCGGTGGCCATAGGCTCTATGGTACGCACACAGGGCTGAATCTTGGCAATCAGCTCCTTGGCATTGCCCTCAAATCCTATTTCGTAGCAATTGTTGCTGAAACGGCGGCGCAGCTCCGATACCGGCCCGGTGAGGATATTATGCGATTTGTTTATAAGGGTTATATTGTCGCAAAGTTCTTCTACCGAAGCCATGTTGTGTGTGGAGAAAATCACAGTTGCGCCCTCGTCGCGCAGCTTCAGAATCTCATGCTTGAGCACATTGGCATTGATGGGATCGAAGCCCGAGAATGGCTCGTCGAATATCAGCAGCTTGGGATTGTGCAGCACAGTCACTATAAACTGCACCTTCTGCGCCATACCCTTTGACAGTTCCTCTACTTTCTTGTCCCACCACGACGAAATCTCAAGTCGTTCAAACCATTGCTTCAAAGCTCGGGTGGCATCTGCTTTTGACAGGCCCTTGAGGCGGGCGAAAAATACTGCTTGGTCGCCTACCTTCATTTTCTTATACAGGCCGCGCTCCTCGGGCAAGTAGCCTATGTTGACTATGTCGGCAGCCGTGAGCTGATGTCCGTCAAAGAGCACCCGTCCGCTGTCGGGAGCGGTTATATGATTGATAATGCGTATCAGAGTGGTTTTGCCCGCACCGTTAGGCCCGAGCAGCCCGTACACCTTGCCCTCGGGCACTTCGAGCGAGACATCATCCAATGCCTTATGATTGGTGAAGGTCTTGCTTACGTTTTCTACCTGTAGGATATTTGTCATAAAATTATTTTCAGTTAACAGCAAATGATGCTGAATTTAAAGGTTTTGATATATTAGACGCACGAAATTCCCGAAAATTGCACAATCGGTAAAAAAAACGCGTCGCGGCCAAGTTTTTGTCTGATTTCGCAACACTTCATATTAATTTTACGTTAAAGTATCAATTTTATTTGCCCGTATGGCAATAATTTTATAACTTTACACGTTAATTATATCCCAAAAGATATATAGTTCATCAATTCGGTACATATACAAGAAATGAGACAACTAAAAATTACAAAATCAATCACCAACCGCGAAAGCGCCTCGCTCGACAAATATCTTCAGGAAATTGGCCGCGAAGAGCTTATTTCAGTAGAAGAAGAAGTAGAGCTTGCCCAGCGCATACGCCAAGGTGACCAGGCCGCCCTCGAGAAACTAACCCGTGCAAACCTCCGCTTCGTAGTATCGGTAGCTAAACAGTACCAGAATCAGGGTCTTACACTCCCCGACCTTATCAACGAAGGCAATCTTGGCTTGATTAAAGCAGCACGCAAATTCGACGAGACCCGCGGTTTCAAGTTTATCTCTTATGCCGTTTGGTGGATTCGCCAGTCTATCCTGCAAGCACTTGCCGAGCAGTCGCGCATCGTGCGCCTGCCGCTCAATCAGGTAGGTTCGCTCAACAAAATCAGCAAGGCTCTCTCGAAGTTCGAGCAGGAAAACGAACGTCGCCCTTCACCCGAAGAACTCGCCGAAAGCCTCGATGTTCCCGTTGAAAAAATCGCCGATACACTCAAGGTTTCAGGCCGTCACATTTCTGTAGACGCTCCTTTTGTTGAAGGCGAAGACAACAGCCTGCTCGATGTGCTCACAAATGATGATTCGCCCATGGCCGACGCATCGCTCAATCAGGAATCGCTGTCAAACGAAGTGGAACGCGCTCTGCGACAGCTTCACGAACGTGAACGCGAAATCCTGAAAATGTTCTTCGGCATCGGCTGTCAGGAAATGACTCTCGAAGAAATCGGAGCAAAATTCGAATTGACCCGCGAACGCGTACGTCAGATCAAGGAAAAGGCAATCCGCCGTCTTAAAGGACAGAAGAGTAGACTTCTTAAGTCTTATTTAGGCCAATAACCGGCAGTTTTCAAAAACTTTAAGACAATAACATACACCGGCGTCGGGAGATGATTCCCGACGCCGGTGTATGTTATTAATATATTAGGTGTCTTTCAAGCTCTAAAAGTCGTCTTTAATGCTGTCAAAATCACGGTCGTCATCGTAATACGAATTGCCAAAATCGTGATAATAATCAATATCGTCATCGTCACAATCATCAAAAGTATCATCCATTAATTCATCAAGCTCCGCATCGTATTCGTCATCGTCATCAAAATCGTAATCATCCTGCATAGCTTCGTAATCATCAATGCTGCACTCAATTTCATCAAGCAGATCTTCTAAATTATCTGCTTTCTCAAAATCGCTTTCCGAAAAATCATCCTCATCCAATAGCGATAGAGCTTTATCAAGCGAATCTTCAATATCAGGATAACTGTCGTCCAGCTCGTCGAGGCGCTCTTTAAGATCATTGATACGGTCCTTTAAATCGCTGAACTCATCATCACCCATACCGGCATAATATACCGGTGCTGATTCATCATAATTAAATGCAAAGCCGGCAGACTGCGACCGCGGGGGTTCTTCAAACGTTGACAAGGGATGCCTGTCGGTCGACCTGCCTTGTGTTTTCTTACCAAACAAACGCCCGGCTGCATGGTAAGACAATAATCTCATTACGAAATCTTTAAACGACATAAACATAAATATGAATATCCTCTATTTTCCCCATAATAAATTATACCACGTATTATAATAAATCATTTCAAGAAATTCATATAACTGCTGTTGTTCATTATAAAACATAGTTTCATCATAAGGACTCGTTTCCATATTGTCATTATGGTGTTCACTATTATGAACACCATCCATAATTCGCAAAACAATATTTTTATTCTTATCAAGTCTAATTTCAACAGCAAAGTACCAAGTCCAAAATGAAATTTCATACCAACCAGCTTCTTTCCAAGATTCTATTATAGGAGTTTTTATGTCTTGAGGAGTAATATTGCATTTTCTTACAGACATAACTTTAGTAATTCTTCATTTTACTCTTAGTATAAGATTTATCAGAAGGGTTCTCTCTTTTAAACTTAGTAAAATTCTCACTATAAAAATTTACAACATAATCTTTTAATTTAGTAGTTCGTGGAATGATAATACGTATTTTCATTTTTTCATATAGCGATTCCTTTTTTTATTAGAATTAGATTCCATTAGTTGTAAGTGCATTTTCCATGCCTCTTCTGTCATCGATTCTATATCATTGTTTGTTAACTGATTTTTTAATTCTTCATCTGTCAATAAAGGTTTTTTAGATGCTATGTTATATAAATCATGTTCTGTCATAAATAGTATTATTAATAGAGTTTATAGTATTTATCATAGATATCTATGAAATAAATTGAGTTTACAAAGTGTATGATAAGCTGAAACAACTGAAAATAATGTATTTAACAAACATCTGCCTCTATTTGATCTAATTATAAGTCAGGATTGTCTGTAGCTGTGGGGTAAATCAGAGTTCGGGCTACGGCAACTCCTATAAATCCGAGTGTCTGAAGCACGGTTGGTCCCTCTTCCTTTGAATACTTGAAAGCCGGCGCATCATATTTGCGCTGTACCATTGTGGTAAGGCTCGAATAAGGTTCGGTGGTCAACACAAAGTCCACCATATTAAACCTTAGCTTGCCAAACATCATCAATGTTCGGAGTCCTATGACAATATCGTGCGCCATGGGTGAGCTGTTCTTTTGAGCCCTTATCACCAGCCCGTCAGGCATGACGGTGGTACCGCCTATGGCAACCGGCATCTCAGGCATGTAATAGCAAGGCATTATCGTGACTCCGGCTATACCGGCACTGCGTATGGTGTCGGGGCGGCCCACGCGCTCTACATAGTCCTTGAACCGTTCATAATATTCAGAACTTAAAGTGCCAAACGCAGCATCACCCGAATCAATACATACAGTTGCAGGGGTATTGTTAACCGTAGCTTTTACCAGCAGATTCATACCGCTTGAGAAACATATATTGGGCCTTGCATCACTCCTTACCGGAGCATTGGCAGGAATAATTATCTGCCGCTTCTCAAAGTCTATGGTAAGATCTTTAAGCTGAAGCATAAGCTCGCTGCCCACTACTATATTGAAGCACTCGGTGTATTGGTCGGCTTCCTCATTGCCCGACGAAAGAGACACCACCACAAACGGCACATCCCTCACCACCAAATCGCCAAGTTTAAGTTCCTTGGCAATAGCTATTCGGCCAACTCTGCGGCCAACACCAAATACCGTTTGCCGAGCATCGTCCAATGCCGTAAGACCATACTTATCGGCCATCTCGGGAGAAATCATATTCATACCCGCTCCGGTATCAAACGTTATGTCGGCCGGCTGTCTGTTAATCGAGCTGTTGCTCAGATGCATCAACATTGAGCCTTTGTCTTTTGGCCCTACCGGGACAATTGAAAATGGTATGGTGGCCGCAGTACTGTCAGAAAAATTAATCTGATACGGTTTATATTCGGCCAAGGCATCATAGTGTCCGGCGGTGGATGTCAATCCCTCTACCGCCGCGCTGTCCATATATTGCTTTGTCTGATCAACTATTGCCCTTATCATGGAGGCCGCTTCGGCATTATACCCCTCACGGCTCAGATCCATACCGTACATATATACCGACGAAACCAAGTTATTCATATCAAGCGAATGCTTGTTTAGCAGTTCCTGAAAAGCAGGAATGGAGATGTCAGTCCTGTTCAACCGGTTTCCTATAAGACAACGTGAAAACACTTCAAGAAACGGATGTATAGAATCTTTGGGTGTCGAGCTGTATAAAGAGTCAAGCGCAAACCAATCTGAAGCATTCATGGCACTGCCTATCTTTTCGTCTATTGACTGCGCATAAGCAGTGACGGAAATAATGCAACAGAGGATTGCGCTTAAAATTTTACGTAACATGGCGGTATCAGTTTTGAGTATAACGCAAAGTTACTTATTTTAGCGGAATACACAATAAAAACTTCAATTTTATGATGTATCCCGCCGGATTCAATAGTAAATCAAGTTGTTATCGGGGTCGAGTATGACAGTTCCGTTTTTGAAAAACGACGGTCCCACACAGCCCAATTCATCAGTATCCCAAACTTGATTTGTGATGCCTATTGAGATGCCTGTATTTGACTTCTCACCGATTTTACAATATCCGGCATAGATGCCTTTACCTACAGGGTTGAATGATTTATCGGTAGAATTCTGAATCTTGAATTTATTCTTTTTAAGCACGGGCAACATCGTGTTTCTGAAAAAGAAAACAGGCGAGCCACAGCCAAGGGCGAAGTTAAACTTGCCCGACATAGTCAATTGGTGTCCCAAAGCATCAGCGAGTTCCATATTTGCCTGAAAGACAGGCATAGGATTATTTTCGACAAGAGTATATGTATGCATCTTGTCAGTGCGTACATCGGCATGTCGGATATAATCCAACATACCCTTTTTGAAGTCAAAGCGTATCAGGCCGGCAGTTGTATCTGACTCATTTTTGAGCAGATTCACAGGCAGCATCACATAATCATCATCAGAATCGACTACAAACACGCGTCCCTTATAAGACAGATCTCCAACAGGAACTGTGCCTTCGAGCAGTTTTACGATTTTTCGGGGTGTTCTGTCGGTCTTAAGCGACTCTTCTTTATCAAGAGTGATTTCTTCAAGATTACCGGATGCGAGAATCTTATTGTACAGATCATGGCTCAAAACCATTCCGTGCGAGCCGGTTTCAACAAGTACAGGAACATCAACATTACCATTGATACTTGCTTTAGTATAGTAATGTCCGTTCTTCTTTGTCAACTTAAACGAAGTTTGTGAGTGTGCGAATGGCGCACAATTGGCTATACCTACGATAAGTATAAGGATTAATTTAAAGAGTTGCTTCATGGAGTTATTTTTAGGATTGTTCAATTTTCGTTGTCTCTGTTAAAACACTGATTGGGAATCGGCATTTTTTTGAATACCGTATCGTTCATACATCGGTTTTGAGCGAACACAAAACCGGCCTGGACGATAAAAAGAGGACGTAATAGAAATTTCTTCATGCCCGTAAATTTGTTTCCGACAGCCCTACGGAAATTATATAAAAAAGAAAACGTGAGCCAACTATGCCACGTCTTAGTTTGAAGGTCGTAGGAAACCATTTGTGCAGATGTAACAATAGTAGCCCACGCTATACGCGTGAGAACCACTATGCTATCTCTTGCACAGTTTTAGAATTTCCTACGTTCTCAAACTAAAAGATAAGCATAACGCTTCTTATTTTTTCCAAAATGTTGCGACAGACCATAACCTGTCGTGTGCAAAGTTAACAATAATTTTTTGTTCTTGCATATTTTAAGAAAAAAAATATTGCATCCTGCAACTCCAAAAATGCAAATGTCGCATTTATCGGGCTTTTACGATGTATAGTAGACAGATAATGACTATATTTGCCAAATGAAAAATATTGTAGCGCTTATTTTGATAATGACTTTTTCAGTCATTGCCTTTGCCAATGTCGAGCGGTTCTTCATCGGACAGATAGAGGTGTCACGCCAAGATTTTATGGCGGTCGACAGCACTTTGATAAGAGCAAGGGAGAATTATACTTCGGCAGATACAAGCATATATACCATCACTCCTGATATATATGCACAGATAGACAGCACAACGCACTCCGGCCGAATTATCCTAACCCGAAAATCTGATGCTGAAATCGCGCTGATCGACTCTCTGATGAATGCCTATCGTTCTGAATCAGCCAAACTTAAATCAGGTGATATTCTGCCCGAGTTCACATTAAATAAATATATCTCTGATGGCCGTGATAAGCTCACCCGCGAATCAATAAAAGGCAAAGTGCTGCTGTTGAACTTCTGGGCCACATGGTGCGGGCCATGTATCGAGGAACTCAAGCCGGCAGGTTTGCCCTCAATCGCAATTCTGCAATGACGAGTGCTTTGTTTTCCTGCCGGTAAGCGTAAACCACAACGTAGATGAACTTGACAGATTCTTCAATTCCTCCATAGGAAAAGAACTGCAATGGCTGAAATATAAAACTGCTTGGGATAAGAACGGCGAATTTGCCGACATACTCTCCAAGGGTGGTATACCGCTGACACTGCTCATTGATTCAGACGGAACAATACACCTCAACGAATCGGGCGCATTCATGTCAGAAACCGACCTGACTCGCCTTAGGGATGAGATAACCAAACTGCTGAAATAAAATCCCCGTTGAAATCTCTCTACTCAAAATAAAACTTTCTAAAACTCAGAGCGTTTTATTTTGTATATTGCGCTGAATATGCTAATTTTGCAATATAGATGCAGCGCTGCACATCTCAATTTCATTGTTATAACATAATTTTTTACGAATATGACTGAGCTGATTGTCTCTATAGATGATTCTTATACGCTTTCCGACATACGAAAGGCTATCAAGATGATACGTGGTGTTGTTTCAGTGAAAGGCAAGAAATCCACTCCCAACGCCAAGACTGTTGCTGCCATTAAGGAAGCTCGTGCCGGCAAGAGTATTTACTGCGGTTCGTTTGAGAATTACAAACGTATGGTAGCAAATCTTGACGATGTTTGATTTAAGAGGGTGTTTCATAACGATTGTTAATTTGTGGGAAGTCTGTTTAGGAGCATTGCCACACCTGCAATAATAACCA
>CAMTKF010000021.1 GCA_947072905.1 uncultured Bacteroidales bacterium | reverse complement strand
CTAATTTACTAATAATCTGCAAATTGTGCAACTTTTTCATTTGTAAATATTTAGAATTTTAATTCAACCAACGGGTTTAAATAATTATTGTATATATCAACTAATATTTGTAAATTTGCCAAAAATAACAAGAACTGAACTGAAATGAAGAAAATTTTGCTTGCCTTGTTCATTCTGCTTGGCTCGATGTGCGCATCGGCCCAGCTGGTGAAGGGCGAAAAGAGCCTCGGCGTTAAGTTGGGTTATGTATCGGAGAACTCATCGGCCGTGGGAAGCTTTGCTTTCCAGTATAACCTGAACTCGCACCTGCGTATCGCACCCGAAATAGGATGCGCGTTCCGTCACCACGACCGCGATGCGCTGCTCATAGACCTCAACCTGCACTACCCGTTCAGCCTGTCGCAGGGCGACAATGTGCTGCTGTATCCGCTGGCCGGCCTCAGCTTCAACTCGTGGACCGGACATCACAAGTCGGAAATAGACAATGCCGACGTGTCGACCCACGTAAACCGTCTGGGCGTGAACCTCGGTGCCGGATTTGACCTGCGCTGCTCGGAGTCGCTGAAATTGAGCCTTGAGGCCAAGTACACCCTGGTGAAGTCGTATTCGGCGGCATATATCACCGCCGGCATCAGCTATATATTCTAAAGATTAATGATTACAATTCTGGGAATAGAGTCGAGCTGTGACGATACCTCGGCAGCCGTCGTGCGCGACGGCATATTGCTGAGCAACGTCATAGCCTCGCAAAAAGTACACGAAGAGTATGGCGGCGTGGTGCCCGAGCTGGCATCGCGCGCCCATCAACAGAACATAGTACCGGTGGTTGACGCCGCTCTGCGCCGTGCCGGCATAGACCGCCGCGACCTAACCGCCGTTGCTTTCACCCGCGGCCCGGGCCTGTTGGGCTCACTGCTGGTAGGCACCAGTTTTGCCAAAGGCCTGTCGCTGGGGCTGCGCATACCCATGGTGGATGTGAACCATCTGCACGGGCATGTGCTGAGCCACTTTGTAAGGCGTCAGCCCGACGACAAGGTGCCTGAATATCCGTTCCTGTGCCTGCTCATCTCGGGCGGCAACAGCCAGATAATTCTCGTGCGCAACTACAACGACATGGAGATTCTGGGCCGCACCATTGACGATGCCGCCGGCGAAGCATTTGACAAGTGCGCCAAGACCATGGGACTGCCCTACCCCGGCGGCCCCCACATCGACCGTCTGGCTGCCGAGGGCAACGCGCAGGCATTCAAATTTGCCAAACCGCACATCCCCGGGCTAAACTACAGCTTCAGCGGACTGAAGACCTCGTTTCTGTACACGCTGCGCGATGCACTGAAGACCGACCCCGACTTCATAGAGAAAAACAAGGCCGACCTGGCGGCTTCGTTGCAGAAGACCATCATAGACATATTGCTCGACAAACTGGCCAAGGCCGTTGAGCAGACCGGAGTGAAGACCGTGGCCATAGGCGGCGGTGTGTCGGCCAATTCGGGCGTGCGCGCCGCTGTGGCTGAATTCTGTGCCGAGCGCGGCCTCACAGCCTTCATCCCCGAAAGGGCTTTCACCACCGACAATGCCGCAATGGTGGCAATTGCCGGATACTTCAAATATCTCGACAAGCAGTTCTGCCCGTACGACGAGGTGCCATACGCGCGAGTGAACGTCTGACAAGAGCCTTGACCAATCACAGCCAATGAATATCACATCACCCGCCAACCCCGCCGCCCTGCTGCTGCAGGAGCTGGTAAAACGCCACCTTACGGTAGCCACCGCCGAGAGCTGCACCGGAGGAAACATCGCCCACTTGATAACCGAGGTGGCCGGTGCGTCAGAGGCCATGCTCGGAGGGGTCGTAAGCTATTCAAACGAGGTGAAGGCACGCCTGTTGGGCGTGAGCACCGACGACCTCGAGCGCCACGGCGCTGTGAGCCGCCCGGTAGTAGAACAGATGGCTGCCGGAGCATGCCTCGCCACCGGCGCCCGCTGCGCCATGGCCACCAGCGGCATAGCCGGCCCCGGCGGAGGGTCGGCTCAGAAGCCCGTGGGCACGGTGTGGATGGCCTGGGCCATCGACGGCAGGGTGTGCAGCGAGCTGTGCCACTTCAGCGGCAGCCGCAGCGAGATAATAAGCCTTGCCAGCCTTCATGCCATAAACAGCCTTATAAAATTGATAACTAATCATACCACATATCATGAATAAAATCCTTGAAAAAGAGCATTTTTCGGCAAACGTAGTGCGCCTTGAGGTTGAGGCGCCACTGATTGCCCGCTCACGCCGTCCGGGACACTTCGTAATAGTGATTCCCGATGAAAAAGGCGAGCGCATACCCCTCACCATAGCCGATTCAAACATCGAGCGCGGTTCTATCACTCTGGTTATCCAGGCCATAGGTGAGTCAACCAAAAAAATCTGCAGCCTGGAACCGGGCGAATATCTGCACGATGTAGTGGGCCCGCTGGGTCAGGCTACCAAGATAGCCAATGTAGGCACAGTGGTGTGCTGCGGCGGCGGTGTAGGTGTGGCTCCCCTGCTGCCCATCATCCGCGCCATGAAGGAGGCCGGCAATAAGGTGATTTCGGTGCTGGCCGCACGTACCAAGGATCTGATTATTCTCGAAAAGCAAGTAGCCGAATACTCCGACGAGGTTATCATCATGACCGACGACGGCTCGTATGGCCAGAAGGGTTTGGTGACCAACGGCGTTGAACAGGTGCTGATGCGCGAACCCGTGGGCGAGGTGGTGACCATTGGCCCGGCCATAATGATGAAATTCGTGGCCCTGCTCACCAAGAAGTACAACGTGCCCACCCAGTGCTCGCTCAATACCATAATGGTTGACGGCACGGGCATGTGTGGCGCCTGCCGCATAACCGTGGGCGGCAAGGTGAGGTTCGTATGTGTTGACGGCCCCGAATTCGATGCCCATCAGGTAGACTTCGACGAGATGCTCATGCGTCTGCGTGCATATAATTAATGTGTAACCTTAGAGATCATACAGCAATGTCATCAATATCACCTCGCGACGCCGAGTGGCGTCAGGAACTTCGCGACGCAATGCCGGCTAAAGAACGCACAGCCATACCACGTGCAAAAATGGCTATGCTCGACCCGGAATACCGCATACACTGCAATGAAGAAGTAAACCAGGGACTTAGCGCCGACCAGGCTCACGTGGAGGCCTCGCGCTGCCTCGACTGCCCCGACCCCCAGTGCGTGACCGGCTGCCCCGTAAACATCGACATTCCCGGATTTATCAAAAATATACAGCGCGGCGATATGGCCATGGCCGCCGCCGTGCTGCGCAACACCAGCGCACTGCCCGCCGTGTGTGGCCGCGTTTGCCCCCAGGAACGCCAGTGCGAATCGAAATGTATCTATAACAAGATGAAGAAAGAGCCGGTGGCCATAGGCTGGCTGGAACGCTTTGCCGCCGATACCGAGCGCGAACTGGCCGAGCGTCCCGCTCCCGAACGCCTTGCCCCCAAGGGTATCAAGGTGGCTGTGGCCGGCTCGGGCCCCTGCTCGCTGTCGTTTGCCGGCGATATGGCCAAGAGAGGCTACGATGTGACTGTGTATGAGGCACTTCACGAAATAGGAGGTGTGCTCAAATACGGTATTCCCGAATTCCGCCTGCCCAACTCGGTGGTGGATGCCGAACTCGACTCGCTGCGCGATCTGGGCGTGAAATTCGTCGCCGACACCATCGTGGGCAAGACCCTGAGCTATGACGACCTGATGAATGAGGGCTACAAGGCCATATTCGTGGCCAGTGGCGCCGGTCTGCCCCGCTTCATGGGCATTCCGGGCGAAAACTTCATCAACATACTGTCGTCCAACGAGTACCTCACCCGCATCAACCTGATGCACGCCGGTACCCCGGGCTTTGCTACCCCGGTGCCCCGCGGCGCCAACGTGGCCGTGATAGGCGGCGGCAATACAGCCATGGACTCGGTGCGTACAGCCCTGCGTATGGGTGCCAAGAAGGCAATGCTGGTTTACCGCCGCAGCGAAGAGGAAATGCCCGCCCGCCGCGAGGAAGTGCTGCATGCCAAGGAGGAGGGCGTTGAATTCATGACCCTCTCAAATCCTGTGGAATATCTGGCCGACGAAAAAGGCCACGTCAGGGCCATGCGCGTGCAGCGTATGGAACTTGGCGAACCCGATGCCAGCGGCCGCCGCAGCCCCGTGCCCATCGAGGGCGCCATCGACGAGATACCCGTAGACGTGGTTATAGTGAGCGTGGGCGTATCTCCCAATCCTTTGATTCCCAACAGCTTCAACGGTCTTGAAGTGACCAAGCGCGGCACCATAGCCGTTGACGAGCAGCTGCACGCATCGATTCCTACAATCTTTGCCGGCGGCGACATCGTGCGCGGCGGCGCTACAGTAATCCTCGCCATGGGCGACGGACGCCATGCCGCAGCATCTATGGACCAATACCTGCAATCTATTAGTGAATAATAAAGAGCAATTATGAATAAAAAATTAACAATGTTAATGCTGGCCGCACTGCCCGTGGCCGCTTCGGCGGTGACAGCAGAGTGGCTGCGGGATGTGAAAATATCACCCGACGGCACCAAAATCGCTTTTGAATACAAGGGCGACATATTCACCGTGCCCGCAACCGGCGGCAGCGCCACCCGAATCACCACCACCGAAGATGCCTACGAGCAGGTGCCCGTATGGAGCCCCGACAGCAAGAAGCTGGCCTTTGCCGGCAACCGCAACGGCAACTTCGATATTTATGTAGTTGATGCACAAGGCGGTACACCCGTGCGTCTGACATTCAACTCGGCCAACGAAATTCCCGAATCATTCACCCCCGACGGCAAAGCGGTGCTGTTCTCGGCCGCCATCCAGGCTCCGGCCGGCAGTGCGGCATTCCCCTCGGGCCGTCTCACCCAGGTATATTCAGTGCCCGTGAGCGGCGGTGCGTCTACTCAGGTACTCGGTACCCCTGCCCGCTTCATCTCATTCATGCCCGACGGCAAGTCGTACCTCTATCAGGACGTAAAGGGCTTTGAAGATGAATTCCGCAAGCACCACACCTCGTCGGTAACCCGCGACATTTGGCTTAAAGACGCCAACGGCAAGCACATAAACCTCACCAACCGCGGCGGCGAAGATACCAACCCCGTGGATATAGACGGCGAGAAATTCTACTTCCTGAGCGAACGCGACGGCAAGACCGTGAATGTGTTTGAATCTTCAATCTCCAATCCCAAGCAGGCCAAGGCCATAACAGACTTCAAGATACATCCGGTACGCTTCCTCTCAAGGGATAATGCCGGCAATCTGGCCTTCACCTACGACGGCAATATCTACACCATGGCTCCCGGTGCCGCTCCCCGCAAGCTGACTGTTGACGTGGTGGAAGACGCCACCCCCCTGACCGACAAACTCAGCGTGACCGGTGCCACCGAAGCTGCCGCCAGCCCCGACGGCAACAGCATAGCCTTCGTATGGCGCGGAAATGTGTTTGTAACCTCGGTTGACTACCGCACCACCAAGCAGATCACCTCCACTCCCGAGGCCGAACGCCACATATCGTGGGGCAAGGACTCCAAGAGCCTCTACTACACCTCAGAGCGCGATGGCAAGTACAACATCTACAAGGCCACAATGGGCCGCCCCGAAGAAGGCGACTTTGCCCATGCAACCTCTATCAAAGAAGAACGTGTATTTGACAAGGACAAGCACGAACGCTTCAAGGGTCAGGTAAGCCCCGACGGCGAGAAGCTGGCATTTGTGCTCGACCGCAACATCCTGGCTGTCAAAGACCTCAAGAGCGGCAAGGTAACCAAACTCACCGACGGCTCTACCTATCGCCACCGCGACGGCGGATTCAGTTACACCTGGAGCCCCGACTCGCGCTGGATTGCCCTCGAAATCATCGACCGCAAGCGCGACCCATACACCGACATCGCCCTGATAAACCTTGAAAACGGCGCGATAACCAACCTCACCAACTCGGGCTACTTCGATGCAGCACCGCGCTGGGTGATGGACGGCAACGCACTGCTCTTCATGAGCGAACGCTACGGCATGCGCAACCACGCATCGTGGGGCTCGCAGATGGACGTGATGCTCTGCTTCATGAATCAGGAAGCATACGACAAGTGGAACCTCTCGAAAGAAGACCTTGAAATCGAGAATAAACTCGCTGATAAAAAGGACGATAAGAAAGAGGATAAAAAGGACAAGAAAGACAAAAAAGACAGCGCCGACAAGAAAGAAAAATCCGACAAAAAGGATATAGACGTGCAGCTCGACGGAATCACCGACCGCATCGTGCGTGTGACTCCGCAGTCAACCTATCTGTCTGACGCCATCCTCACCAACGACGGCGAGACCCTGTTCTACACCTCAGAAAGCCCCGAGGGCGGTGTGCAGATGTGGAAATTCGTTCCCCGCGAGGACGAACACAGCCTTGTCACCAAAATCGCCGGCGCTCCCGGTTTTGAAACCACTCCCGACGGCAAAAACATCTTCTTGCTGGGCAGCTCATCAATGAAAAAGCTTGACCCCAAGAGCGGCAAACTCACCAACATAGCCTACTCGGCCGTAATGCCCATAGACTACGATGCCGAACGCCAATACATGTTCGACTACATGAGCCGCGAAGAAGCCGAACGCTTCTACGTGAAAGATATGCACGGCGTAGACTGGCCCATGATGACCAAGACCTACCGCCGCTTCCTGCCCCATATCAACAACAACTACGACTTCGCCGAAATGCTCAGCGAAATCCTCGGCGAACTCAACGTGAGCCACACCGGAGGCCGCTACAGCGGCTCAGCCTCGCGCCAGGACGACCGCACCGCATCGCTGGGTCTGCTCTACGACCTCAACTACACAGGCAACGGCCTTAAGGTGAGCGAAGTAGTAGCCAAGAGCCCCTTTGCCACCGCCAAGTCGAAGCTCGCCCCCGGCATGATTGTAAAGAAAATCAACGGCGTTGAAATCACACCCGAGAGCGATGTGGCCCTGCTGCTCACCGACCTCGCCGGCAAGCGCACCCTTGTAGAAATCTACGACCCCGCCACCAAGTCGAGCTTCGAAGAAGTAATCAAGCCCATCAGCACCGGCGCCCTCAACGCCCTGCTCTACGACCGCTGGGTGAAACAGCGTGCCGCACAGGTCGACAGCCTTTCGGGCGGCCGACTGGGCTACGTGCACATCTCCTCGATGGACGACGACTCGTTCCGCAAGGTCTACAGCGACCTCCTGGGCAAGTACAACGACCGCGAAGGCGTGGTGATCGACATACGCTGGAACGGCGGCGGACGCCTGCACGAAGACATCGAAGTGCTGTTCTCAGGCGAAAAATACTTCACACAGGAAATCCGCGGCGACGAAACCTGCGACATGCCCTCGCGCCGCTGGAACAAGCCCTCGATCATGCTCATGAGCGAAGCCTGCTACTCAAACGCCCACGGCACCCCCTGGGTGTACAAGCGCAAGGGAATCGGCAAACTCGTAGGTATGCCCGTTCCCGGCACCATGACATCTGTCAACTGGGTGCGTATGGTAGACCCCTCTATGGTATTCGGTATACCCGTAATCGGCTATCGCCTGCCCGACGGCTCATTCCTCGAAAACCAGCAGCTTGAACCCGACGTCAAAGTAGCCAACGCACCCGAAGACCTCGTGCGCGGCATCGACACCCAGCTCGAAACCGCAGTCAAGACCCTTCTCAAAGACATCGACAGCAAGAAGAAATAATCTACCACTGATTATTCACCTATAGCGAAAAAAGCTGTGCCAAAATCCATTGGCACAGCTTTTTATGTAATAAGTCAGCAGACAGAGACGGTAAGCTCAGCAGCCTATGCTGCATCCTGTGGCATAAGAGTCCGGATATATCGGCATCCAAGAATATGACATCCGCTGAGGATGTCTGTCACACCGTAACCCGGTATGCACGACCGTAGGGAGGGCATGCCGGGCAGGCAGTTGGCATCCGACAAGGATGCGGCATATAAGTCCGGACACATCGGCATCCAAAAATATGACATCCGCTGAGGATGTCTGTCACACCGTAACCCGGTATGCACGAGCGCAGCGAGGGCATGCCCGGACAGGCACGCCCCCAATAGTGGCATCCGCAGGATGCAGCATAGGTAACCGTGGTTACTCACTGGCCGGGCATTATCGCAAAAAAATGAGAGTGATTAGCTTTTTGCCCATTTTTTAAGAACCAATATACTCAGTTCGTACAGCCCATAAATCGGAATTGTGACTAATACGAGGGTGAAAATGTCGGGAGGTGTTATCACAGCGGCTGTGATCATGATTATTATAAGCGCGTAGGGTCGGTATCGTCTTAGCATTTCTGCATCAATAAATCCCATCTTACCCAAAACGAATGTTATTACAGGCAACTGAAATACAACCCCCATCATAAAAGCCAAAGTTGTAAAAGTAGTAATGTACGAATCGAGTGTGATTGTATTCACAATTTCTTCATCAACCTGATAAGTGGCAAGAAATTGGAATGAGATGGGAAAAAGCACGAAATAACTCATCAACAGCCCCATGAAGAATAACACATATATGATACCTGCTACCACATAAGAATATTTCTTTTCATTTTCGTACAATGCAGGTGCTATGAAGCGGAATAGTTCAAATAATATGTAAGGAGATGCAAGCAAAAGGGCTAATATACATGACATTGTGATATGTGTCATGAATTGAGAAGAGAGTTCGGTATTTATCAGAGGAATATTATATTCTGTAAAATGGAAGTCTATCCCATTTGAATTTAATAAATTCTCTATAAGACTGAATGTTACGAAATTTGACTTATGGGGAGCCAGGATTATAGAGAACGTTTCTGATTTGAAACAAAATATGACACAACTGATGGCAAGAACGACCATCAGCATTCTGAAGAGCATCTTGCGCAAAACATCAAGATGCTCTCCAAACGATAAAAGTCCGCTATTTTCAGCCGGCTCACTCATTATCACTTCTATTTTGTTCCGGCTGATTGTTCAGTTGTTTATCAACACGTCTTTGTATTTCTTCCTCGACCCTACGGTTCATTTCCTCTTCTGTTGGTTCATTCATCCCTTCTTTAAAGCTTTTTACGCCTTTGCCCATGCCTTTCATGAGTTCGGGGAGTTTTTTACCTCCAAAAATAAGTAGGATCACTGCGCTTATGAGAATTATCTCAGTAGCGCCAATCATGCACGGTATCATTACGGTGTAACTAAATAGATTTCGCAAGTTTCGAAATTGATTTCCCAATTTCCATCTTCAGCACTTTCCCAGCTGTACTTGCTTGACATTGTATTCCACCAGTTTTGGAATTTGGCAGTAGTTTCTGACAGATCTTTAACGAGACGTTCGTACAACTCGTTATTATCAGCAGTAAGTATTTTGGCGAGTTCGTTCAGGCCATTTATTCTTTCGAAAAGAGCCTGAATCTCATCTCGCTCCTGTTCTGTTACAGTTCCGATTATTTTATTCATAGTTATTAATAAGTTGGAGCGTTGTTCATTTCTTCATTTGGATCACAACGGGTATATACATCGGTCATTCCGTTAAAAAATGACTCTTGAATTCGTACAGTGTTATAATCTTTTGAAATTAAGAAATATCCATATTGTGTACCCAAGCGATAAGTATAAACATACCATCCATTTTGAAAACCAGCCCAAGCGAAGTCTGTAGATGGAAACCATTCCCCTCCAATCCCCATATAATTATATTTTGCTGTAGATTGGACAAATCCAAAGTTTGCAGTAAAAACTACTGGTCGAATACGAGGGAACGTAGTGCGCTCGATTATGTCTCCATTGGATTCTATTGTATATGAATATTTGTATTCACCGTACATCCCTGTAGGAGCTTGGCTATAAGCACTTAGTGATATAATAACCAAAACAAGTGTCGCAAGGTATCTTATCATATATATTGTTTATTAATGATATTTTCAAAAGGATCAAGATAATCAATGGCCGGAATTTCATTATCGAGCCGGAATGTCCCTATTTTACGAATTTGGGAAAGTAACTTTCGTGACGCATTACGCTCAATATGAGAAATGACACATTGTTCCCTGCTTGGGGTATTAACTTCCATCGTTGTTTTCTTGTTTAGCCAAACACATCGTTTGCAATGCCACGCATCGCAAATTTTGCAAATTGGAGCATAATCCAATTTATACAACTGAGGATTCTTTATGTCTAATCCAGTTTCAACATCTCCAATCTCAGCAAGATTGTCTGTGTAGAATCCCGGGCAAACGTAGAATTTCCCATTGGGAGCAAGAGTAATGCTTTCTACACCGGCGTTGCAATTATTCATCGAATCCAACATCATTCTATCGGTCAAGATGTTGACTTGCACGCTGTGATTATTCTTATATTCTTGGTAAATTTTTTCATTAAAATTGTCCAAGAATAGTGAATATTGTTTTTCTACCTCAGAATTAAAACTCTGCATGTCAGTTATCACGACATTGAGTCTTGAAACTTTAGGGAGGATAGTGTTAAGGAACGCTCCATTAGAGAATAGATCAGCAAATGAAGTCCGGATTACATAAGCTTGATTCTGGGAGAATGGGAAATAGTTAATAGCAGCCCATGTGTCAAAAATGACTACCTCAGATTCTTTAAGCAGCTCTTCGTCTTCGCAGGTTGAAGAAACGATATCTGCATGATCTATGCCGGAAATTACTGTCGTGTAATCGGTTGGCAATTGATAGTCAGGATATAGGAACTGCACGATAAGGTTCTCTTTCATCGACCAAAAGAGAACTTTTTTAAGAACATCCAAGTCTATCAGACACGGCTCTGTTTTATCATTGTTGTAATGACAAAAGGAAACCGAAGTATCATCAAGTTGAACAATAAGATATTTCAACATGGTTAACAAGGTTCTATGTGGTTTGATTTTTTGTTTTTCTCGTACTGCTCGCGAAGTCCCTCTTGTTCTAACTTATTGAATAACTTGTTCCAATAATAATTATTGGCACGAACACGAGCTTTATGCATTTTGCAGATTGCGGTTGAGCGCTGGTATATCGTATCTGTATCAGCTGCATCATAGTTCTCGCCTTGACACCAAGCGCAACCACTTGCAACTTCACAATCTATGCATTTACGTGGACTTTGTGTCGTACGATCCAAAGTAAGAAATGGACGAAGCTTGTTTTTATCAATACCATCATAAACGTTACCAATAATTATTGGCTTTTTTGATCGTAAAGAATAGGACGCAAAGCGAGTACAAGGATAGAAATTGCCATGGGCATCTATAGCAAGCATTTTTCCGGCACCACACCAATTGCCGTTATCTAAAACAGAATCTAACGGCTTACCAATCTTTTCGCTAAAGAATGAACATGAATATTCTTTGTAATATTCATTGTCTATTATCCAATCAGCCAATTCTATTAGCTGATTTTCGAATAGCTCATCATCTCCTGTTTTCCAAACATCCTCATATACCACATTGATGTTTACTTCATGGATTCCTAACTCATATAGGTGTTTAACACTTTCTGTTATATATTTGATGTCTTCTGAACTGATCGTTACTTTTGTACCAGAAAAAGGGAACTGTTCAAGCCATAATGGAATGTTTTTAACAACTTCTTCATAACTACCTTTTTCAGGCGTTATACCCTTCCATATTCGATTTAAATCGTGTTTTGCTTTCGTTCCATCAATAGTTATTCCAATTGATAGATGATTTTTGTTTTTTGCAATAAACTTTTGAACCTTTTCGGAATCATAATTAATTCCATTGGTTGAAAAGCTAAATCTATATGAATTAAACCAATGATGATTAAGTCTAAACATCTCGGTTTTCAAATAGTCGCATATTCTGTCAATAAGATCAATCTCTAAAAATGGTTCGCCTCCGATAAAGTCCCATATTACAGACTTCTCGGAATATTCTGATTCATGCTTTAAGATATAGTCAATTGCCTTTTTTGCAATAGGCCACGGCATTCTTTCGGTCTCGTTCTTTCCTACAAGATAACAATATTTACATGCAAGTTGACAATCTTTTGTAACGATGAATGTTATGTTCCTCGCTACATTTTCTTCCCAACTACGCGCGATTTCTTTATATTCTTCCATTTGTAAGATGAGTTACTGTTGTTGGATTGTTATATTGGATAACTGTGTAAATATAATCTTTTAATAACAATAGGCTAAATATTGGAGCATAGATATCATATACTCCAATATTTTGAAACGATGTGGATACTAAATAGATTATTTTGCACCCTTGTAACACGAGTTCATACACGTCGCATTGCAAGAACCAATACACTTTCCGCTACATGTTGAGCCGCAGCCATAGCTGCAGCCGCCTTTACATGTATTGCTGCAACCGGTATAACACCCCTTGCTACAGCCCATTGCAGATTCACCGGCATTGGCTATAATAGGCATATTTGCCAATGCAATTGCACCCAGAATGGGAAGAGCGCCTTTGGCTGCTCTTTTAAAGAACTCGCGTCGAGATTGGAGTTCTTCATTCTTGTTTAGTTTCATGATTTCACCATCATGTCCTATAGGCTTTCCGGATTGGACTGATTGGTATATAAAAAAAGCGTGAAAGCCTGTATCAGTTGCTCAATCCACCCATAGAGGCTCTCGCATTGCCCATCATAGTAGAAAGAGCAACGCCGAAGCCTCACGCTGTATGATATGTTGAACAGAGATCGCACAAAGCAACCTCCGATAGAGTATCATACCCGAAAGACATCTACCGTTGCTACATTCTTGACTATGATTAGAGAATTTGCGAGATTCCTATGGGTCAAGAATAAGCGTAGATAAACGCTTTTTAATTATGTATTGGCTGCCCTCCGGCAAGCCTGTAAATGTGTCCCGCTCCCTTATCCCTTGGTCGGCTTCGGTAAGCGTTAACTTCGGCAAATTTATACATTATTTTTTTAATCTACAAATATTTGTGAATTTTTTTGTGTTTTATGCAAAGTTTTCGGTATATATGTGTCCGGACTCATATACCGCATCCTGGCGGATGCCAACCTTTGGCGTATTACCTGCCCGGCATGCCCTCCCTACGGTCGTGCATGCCGGGTTACGGTGTGGCAGGCTTCCTTGCGGAAGCCATATTGACGGGAACAGATGTATCATAAAGTATTGGTAATATGATGGTGTGGTTATAACCACAGCCACCTATGCTGTATCCTGCGGATGACACTATGGTTGCAGAAATTCGATTTTTGTTGATGAGCAGGTTTTCATAATGATATTCACACTTTACTATACTCTATCAACCAAAAAAAGCGCCCCGGGGCGGGACGCTTTTTTTAGGGTTGAGTGTTATGGTGTATTACTTATCGTCGAGTGTGCAGATTGATACGCGGTTCCAAGATTCTTCCTTGAACATGTGTCCGATACCTTGACCTTCGGCCTGGATGCGGTCGGCTGAGATGCCGTACTTCTTCACAAGTGCGTTCTTTACAGATTCGGCACGTTTCTGGGCGAGCTTGATGTTGAAGTCGAGGTTACCGTCCTGTGAGGCATAACCCTTGATGACTACTTTAGACTTGGGATTCTTCTTCATGTAGTCGGCAATCATCACTACGTTAGGCATCTGGTCGGCGGTGATAACCGAAGAACCGATCTTGAAGAATACGAAGCGTACGCTCTCGAGGTTGGTGCTGGTTTCCTTGATTACCTGTGCGGGACGGTTCTGAGCGGCGGTGAGGGCAGCCTGCAGTTCTGCAATCTTGGCAGCGTTTGCATCGGCCTGTGCCTGCGACTCGTTGGCCTCGGCGCGCAGGGCGTTGATACGTGCGTTGAGGGCATCAACTTCGGCCTGATCGTAGGGCTGTACGCACTGGAAGCCGTCGCCGAACTTATATGTCACACCGGCCTGTACCGAGAATACTGCTTTGTTGCGGCTGTATCCGGCCGAGGTCTGGTCGATGCCGGCATCGCTCATATCCCATGTGATGGCAGGTTTGAGGGCCAGGGTTACGTGGTTGCTTACGTTGAAGTTGAAGTTCATACCAACCTTGGTTGCGAAGTAGTTCCAGTCCTTGCCATTGCCTGAGTTTACATAATCATGACCCCAGCCGGCACCGGCTACTACATCAATGTCAAACGGACGTCCGCCACACTTGTAACCGCCGAAGAGGTTAAAGAGGTTTACTGTACCGTATGCTCCGACGTATGAATTATCGAAAGCGGTAGAGCTGTGAACCCTGTTTTTCCAACTTGATGTGTTGATTCCAAACTGCCCCTCTACACCAAGTCCGAAGACGGGTGAAATCTGTTTATGCAGGTGCATACCCACTACGGGACGCATCGAACCGAAGAATGCGCTGTGCGACATGGGAGTAACAACACCTCCATCAAGTCCTAACGACCAGTTTGATCCAAAATTAGTCTGTTGCAAAGGTTCTTGCGCTTGGGCACCAAATACAGCAGCGGTGGCAGCAAGCAGAAGTAAAGTCTTTTTCATTTCAATTTTAGTTTTATGTTATATTATGTACTGTCAAGGTTTGATGAGAGCGGGTTCTCGTCAGTTGACATTTATATAACAAGGCTACTCTAAAAATTGTTGACTTTGACAAAACAGCCCCGTGATAAACGGCTTGACCAATCAAGCATTTATCACGGGGCTGTTTTTGGGTTAAAAGTGCTGAATCAGCTATGGCGGCAGTACTCTACGAATTGGTAGCAAAGCCCTGACTTAGTGTCTTTTACCACCGAACCTTCGCCGGCTATGGTCCAGCTTTCGTCTATGGCCGGGAAAAAGGTATCGGCGCCCTCGGCGCGTGCAAAAATCCTTGTAACATATAGTTTGTCTACGTAGGGCAAAGCCTGGCGGTATATGCTGGCTCCGCCTATCACAAAGGCCTCGTCGGCGTCTGCGGCCATCTCTATGGCGCGTTCTACCGAGGTGGCCACTTCGGTATCGGGCGCGTTGAAGCTGTGACTGCGTGTCACCACAATGTTGCGGCGGCCGGGCAGCGCGCCTTTGGGCAGGGCCTCGAATGTCTTGCGCCCCATGATTATGGGATGACCCATGGTGAGCGACTTGAAGCGGCGCAAATCGTCGGAGACAAAAAAGGGCTGATTGCCGTCGCGCCCTATGGCAAGGTCATCGGCCACGGCCACTATAAGGTTGAGTTTCATACGCTTACTTCGGCTTTTATGTGTGGATGCGGGTCATAGCCTTCGAGCACGAAGTCCTCGTACTTGAAGTCGAATATGTCTTTTACGTCGGGGTTGAGTATCATACGGGGCAATTTGCGGGGCTCGCGGGTAATCTGCAGGCGTGCCTGTTCGAGATGATTCTGATACAGATGCGCGTCGCCCAAGGTATGCACGAAGTAGCCGGGTTTGAGGCCCGTCACCTGAGCCATCATCATGGTGAGCAATGCGTATGACGCTATATTGAACGGTACGCCCAAGAAGCAGTCGGCACTGCGCTGATACAATTGGCAGCTGAGGCGGCCGTCGGCCACGTAGAACTGAAACAGGCAGTGGCACGGGGCGAGAGCCATCTTGGGCAGGTCGGCCACATTCCACGCGCTCACTATAATGCGGCGCGAGTCGGGATTATGCTTTATGTCGTATATGGCATTTGAGATCTGGTCGATGAAGCCGCCGTCGTAGTCGGGCCATGAGCGCCATTGCGCACCGTATACCGGGCCGAGCTTGCCGTCGGCATCGGCCCATTCGTTCCATATCCTCACTCCGTTTTCCTGCAGGTACTTCACATTGGTGTCGCCCATCAAGAACCACAGCAACTCGTAGATTATCGACTTGAGATGCAATTTCTTGGTGGTAACCAGGGGGAATCCCTCGGCAAGGTCAAATTTCATCTGGTAGCCGAATGTTGAGCGTGTGCCTGTGCCGGTACGGTCGGCCTTGTCTATACCGTCGTCGAGTATGTGCTTCAGCAGGTCTATATATTGTTTCATTGTTCTGTGGATTGTAGGGTTGAGAGTATGGCGCGTAATTCTTCCTCGGTGGTGGTGAGTCGCTGCCGGCATATCTTCAGCAGCTCAACAGCCCTGCGGGTGCGTTGGGCCAGAGTGTCGACGTCGCATGTGTCTGAGCGCAGTTCACCCAGAATCTTTTCGAGTTCGGCGAGAGATTCGTTATAAGATGCTTCCATTATTGTGATTGTTTTCCTGTTTTTTCGGGGATAATTGAGATAAGCTCGCCCTGTGCGAGGGTGGTGATGATGGTGCTTCCGGGGGCTGCCTGCCCGGGATGTGTGATGGCATGGCCGTCAACGCGGGTTATAGAGAATCCGCGTCGCAGGGTGGCTTCGGGCGACAGGTCCTCTATCATCTGCTGCAGCGCATCCAGTCGCTCGGCGCGGTGCTTTAGCCGCAGGCCTATATCGTATATCATCTGCTGCTCGGTCTTGGGACCCACCAGCATGGCATTGCGGGTTATGACACCCTGTGCCAGCAGCGGCAGCTGACCTGTGACGGTCGACAGCCGGCGATGCTCTCTGTTAAGACGTGCCGACACGGCTTCGAGGATATTATTGCCTATGGTGCCAAGCCGTTCCAGGGCCTTGGCGCCATGGGCTATAAGCCACTCGGCGGCGGCCGTGGGGGTCTTCACGCGCATATTGGCCACGTAGTCGAGCAAGGTCACATCGCGCTCGTGACCTATACCTATAATCACCGGCAGCGGGAACATGGCTATGTTTGCGGCCAGCTCGTAGTTGTCAAACGAAGCGAGGTCGCCGGTGGCACCGCCGCCCCTTATTATCACCACGCAGTCAAAGCTCTCGCCGCAGTCTATCACCTGCTGCAGTGCGCTTATGATGCTCGGCGCGGTATTCTCGCCCTGAAGCACCGCCGGAAACAGGCGAGTGGTGAAGCGCAGGCAATAGCGGTTGGTGTACAGCTGATTGATAAAGTCGCCGTAGCCGGCCGCTCCGGCCGCCGAAATCACCGCTATGTTTGAGGCTACCGCGGGCCATGCTATGCTGCGGTTCATGTCTATGATACCCTCGGCAGTAAGGCGGGCTATCATCTCGCGGCGCCGGCGCAGCAGATCGCCCAGGGTGTACTCGGGGTTGACATCCGTTATATTGAGCGACAGGCCGTATACGGGATGAAAGCTTACCGAGGCCTTCACCATCACCTTTATGCCCGAGCTCAGGGGCGAGCCTGTGGCCCGGAGGAATACATTGTTGATATACACATATCGGGCACCCCATATAGTGGCGCGGGCGCGTGCCACGGGACTGCCCGTATCGGGATTCTTGTCGATAAGTTCAAGGTAGCAATGCGGACCCGAGCAGCGCAGATCGCTCGTCTCGGCCACAACCCATACATTATTAATATCGGTAGCAGAGGCGAGTACTGATGATACGCGCCTGTTGAGTTCAAGTAAACTTATTGCCTGCGGTTCCATCATTTCAACACAAAGCGGCCTGCCGACACATCATATTTCTTTTGAGGAATAATCAAGTCTTTCACCTTCTTATAATCCTGCTCGTCGAGGTATTCCCCGGCCATGTTTTCAAGAGTAAGCTGCCGAGCGTCGGCATCGAATGAAGCCTTGACTGACAGGAAGGGCAGATACATCTCTACCGGCGTAGGGTCGCGCTTGCCCTCGGCGGTGAGCCAGTCCTTGTAGGCCGGCATCACAAAGGGGGCGCGCCTGAGCCTGTTCCATGAGCTGTCAAAAAACTCTATGCTGCTGTCGGCCACAGGGCTGTGTATGGTGGTCACAACGGCCAGCATGGTGTCGTTCTTGACAGGGAGCACCACCAGCTGCATATCTATGTCGTTATCCACTACAAAAGCCATTTCCGTATCGGCCATGCGGGTGAGCCGTGCCAGGCCGTTGAGCGCGTTTTTAGAATCGTGGTCGCTGCCGAAGTCAAAGTAGTCTATCATGTCGAGACGGGCAGCTGCCGGCAACAGTGCGATACGCCCCTCGGGGGCCGACTTGAAGAAATCTGCCGCTGTACGCGCTTGCCCCTGTACCGCAAAGCTGAGTGCGGCACACACAAGGGCTATATATCTGAATATATCGTTTTTCATAAAGTTATAATTGCCGGCGGCTGTGATTTGTTCACCGCCGCAGGGTGGTTAAGTTTGGCAAAGTTACGAAAAAAAATATCATGAGCCTCAACGCCTTTCACACCAATTTGAAAAAATATTTAAAAATAATTGATGAAAAATTTCTTTTATAAAAATATATGACCTAAATTTGCATATTCTCAAATGCCACAACGGAATTAAAAAAACTACCCCTAAATACTTTATATATGGCAACCAGAAAATTGAAAATCCGCGACCTTACACTTCGCGACGGCCAACAGTCATTGTTCGCCACCCGTCTGCCACAAGCTGAAATCGACAAACTTCTCCCCTACTACGAGAATGCCGGCTTCTACATCATGGAAGTCTGGGGCGGAGCAGTACCCGACTCTGTAATGCGCTACCTCGACGAATCTCCCTGGGATCGTCTGCGCTCGGTGTCGAAGGCCATGAAAGGCAAGTCTTTGCTCTCAGCACTCTCGCGCGGACGTAACCTCTTTGGCTATGTTCCCTATCCCGACTACGTGCTGCGCGGATTCTACGAAGAAGCCATCAAAAACGGACTCAATGTGATGCGTATCTTTGACGCCCTCAACGATATCGACAATGTGAAAGAGTCTATCAAGATGATTAACGAACTGGGCGGCATTGCCGACGGTGCCGTGTGCTACACTGTAGACCCCAAGGCTCCCGAAGCTCCCAAGCCCGGTTTCTTCGCACGCCTCTTCGGCAAAAAGCAGGAAGAACCCGAACTCATCTTCACCGACGAATACTTCGTTGAAAAGGCTAAGGAAATGGAGCGTCTCGGCGCCAAGATCATCACCCTGAAGGATATGGCCGGCCTGGTTACTCCCTCGCGTGCCGCTTCAATCATCTCAAAGCTCAAAGCCAACGTCAAGGTTCCCGTTGACTTCCATACCCACTGCACCCCCGGCTACGGCCTTGCGTCTTCTATAATGGCTATCCTCAACGGCGTGGATATCCTCGACACCAACATCTGGTGGTTTGGCGGCGGCTCGGCTGCTCCTGCCATCGAATTGGTTTACGTATTCGCTCAGAAGATGGGTGTGGAAATCGAAGCCAACATGGAAGCCGTGGGCGAAATACGCGACCGTCTGCTCGACGCCCGCAAGGTGCTCGCCGCATTCGACCTCAACAAGGACCACATGCAGCGTCCGTTCAACCCCCTCACCGACAAGCTCCCCGCCGATGTCGACGCTCAGGTAGACCGCGCCATAGCTGCCGCAAAGGCCGGCGACGAAGAAACCCTGCTCGATGCCTGCCACAAGGTTGAGGAATACTTCGGCTTCCCCAAGCCCAACGAAATCGTAAAGAACGCCGAAGTGCCCGGCGGTATGTACTCAAACATGGTGGCCAACCTGCGCGCCCTCCACGCCGAGGACTGTCTCAACGAAGCCATGTCGCTCATACCCATGGTGCGCCGCGACGCCGGTTTGGTACCCCTCGTTACCCCCACATCGCAGATTGTAGGTGCCCAGGCCGTTAATGTGGTTATGGACCGCCGCAAGGGTCAGCCCGACTATACCAACTGCTCCAACCAGTTTATCTCGCTCGTCAAGGGTGAATACGGCCACACTCCCGTAGCCATCGACCCCGAATTCCGCCGCAAGATCACCAAGGATCCCGTAGAACGTCCCTACGACGTAAGCACTTACAAGGCTCCCGCCAATCCTGTTGTAGAAGAACTTGGCGTTAAGCTGGCATCAAACGGCGAGGAAGAGCTGCTGCTTGCCCTGCTCCCCACCGTGGCCAATACATTCCTCAAACGTCGCCGTCAGGAAGAAATCGCCGCCAAGGCTGCTACCGAAGCTCCCGCAGCTGCCAAGGCCGAGGTGAAAGAGGAAGCCGCTACCGAAGCCATCACCGGTCCCACTCTCAAAGCTCCCATGGGCGGCCGTGTGGTTGAAATCGACGTTAAGCCCGGTCAGGCCGTTAAGCGCGGTCAGAAACTGCTGGTTTACGAGGCAATGAAGATGGAAAATGACATCGAATCTGATATGGAAGGTGTTATCAAGCGCATTTTCGTAGCTCCCGACCAGGTGGTATCTACCGACGAAGTTCTTATCGAATTCGAATAATCCAAGATACTGTTTCCAAAAGCTGATTTTTCAGCGGATTACTGATTTTTCAGCTTAACTAATAAAAACACATCGACCGCAGCCCGCACACCCGGGCCGGCGGTCGATGTTTTACCTTGATATAACCATGATAACATTCCTGCTTTGCCTTGCCGCCCTCATCACGGCCTACTTCACCTATGGCAAGTATCTTGAACGCCTTGCCGATACAGATCCCTCCAGCCCCACGCCGTGCAAGCGTCTGGCCGACGGTGTCGACTACCTCGAACTGCCCCGGTGGAGGGTTTTCCTCATACAACTGCTCAACATAGCCGGCACGGGGCCTATATTCGGCGCCATACTCGGCGCATGCTTCGGCCCGGTGGCATTTCTGTGGATATGCCTCGGCGGCATATTCTTCGGAGCCATGCACGATTTCCTTTCAGGCATGATGATTGTGCGCGACGACGGACGCTCGCTCCCCGAGATGCTCGGTCTGTATCTGGGCCCGGGTATGAAGGCGGCCGTGAGGTGGTTCTCGGTGGCACTGCTCATACTGGTGGGCGCGGTGTTTGTGCTCAGCCCCGCACAGCTGCTCACCAGCCTGGTCAGCGGCATCGACCTCTCGGTATGGGTGTGGATCATACTCGCCTACTACATAGTGGCCACCATCCTGCCCATCGACAAGGTGATAGGCAAATGCTATCCCATATTCGGAGCCGACCTCATCATCATGGCCCTGGGCCTGCTGGCCGTGGTGCTCTTTGAAGGCTATCCCGTGCCCGAACTCAACTTCCACAACTATCAGCCCCACCCTGATGCCGTGCCCATCATCCCCACCCTGTTCATCACCATAGCCTGCGGAGCCATATCAGGATTCCACGCCACACAGTCGCCGCTGATGGCGCGCTGCGTAGGCAACGAGAAGCAATGCCGCTCGGTGTTCTACGGCTCCATGATTTCAGAAAGCATCATAGCCCTGATATGGGCAGCCATAGCCATGGCATTCTTTGGCGGCGTAGATCAGCTCAACGCCTCGCTGGCGCAGCACGGCAACAACCCTGCATGGGTGGTCGACATCATCTCGCGCACCACTCTGGGCAAGGTGGGCGCCATTCTGGCCATACTGGGCGTTGTGGCAGCTCCCATCACATCGGGCGACACTGCATTCCGCTCGGCCCGTCTGGTGATAGCCGATATGTTCAACATCGACCAGAAGCCGCTCTACAAGCGTTTTGCCATCTGCATACCCATCTTCATAATAGGCTACACCATCACACTGGTCAACTTCGACATCGTATGGCGCTACTTCGCATGGAGCAACCAGGCCCTGGCCGCCGTCACCCTGTGGGCTATAGTTATTTGGCTTAAAAGCCGCGGCAAAAACCTCTATGTTGCCCTCATTCCCGCCATCTGCATGACCTACATAATCATATCCTACGTATTTATCTCAGGCCAATTCATAGGCCTTGGCACCGGCTGGGTGTCATACACAGCCGCAGCGGCAATCACCGCCTGCATCTCAGCCCTCGCCCTCAGAAAGAAAGTAGAATAATAAGACTTTCCTTTTTCATAAAATCCACCGTGGCGCAAACCTGCTCAGGTTCGCGCCACGGTTGCTGTTTATATAAAGTGTACATAATAGAGTAGTTTTTACACCCTTTATCGCTAATATTCCCTTAATATTGGAGATAAAGGTCATAAATAAAACTATATAAACATATATTAATAATACAATAACTAAAATATACTTGCATTTTAGATAATTATAAATATATTTGTAGCAACCAAAAGAGCTCTTTTAAATCAACTTGTTAATCAACTTAAAAACCAAAAATCATTATGACTATGAAAACTAAAAATCTTATGAAACTGAAAGTTATAATCGGCATTATCATTGCCATCATCGGCATGTCGTTTGCATCATGCAGTGAAAACTATGACTTTGGTGAAACACCTCTTCCAAGAAAAGTTCCTACGAATAAGGAAGACAGTCTTATCATAGTCAATGTATACAAGGCTATGGGTTGTGACAATTGGCCGGGTTTCGACAAAAAAGCGCTCCGTTTGCCCGAACTATGGCGTATCGCCGGTGGTGAATGGGGTCGATACTATGACGAGGATAAAGGCGAATTTCGAATCACTAAACTCATAATTGAATTATCCTACTTTCCTATCAGCGAGGATATCGAAGAAATAGTTTTGCCTGAAGAAATTGGAAATTTGGACCAGTTAAAACAAATCAAAATTATAGGTTCTAAAAACACGAAAATACGTATTCCTGCAAGTATTTTTAAAAGCAGTCCCTATTATTTTTATGTGGATTCTTGTTCTTTTGAGAATGATAGAATTACAGATGAAATATCAATGGGCGCCATTCATTTAAAGGATATAGATATACGTAATTCTAACATTGTTGATATAAATTTTGAAGTTTTTTCAGAGTTTAGATCTTTACGTGGAATAAGCCTTTACGGTAATTGCCTTAGCGGCAAAGTTCCGTTGGATGAAACTCGAGAATTGCGTGATAAAGGTATTGGTATTAATTTAGAGAACAATTACTACTCAAGCATTGACTGGAGCTTTTTCACCAATAATCCATACGAGTTGGACGATCGTTTGCCATATCTGAATGGTAACTGCTTCAGCGGCGAAATACCCGAAGAAGTATTCTATACAAGAAAATGGTGCGCGTACGGAGATCGAATGCATAAAATGCGAGAAGGTTATGGCTTCTGGAATTACAGATGCGATGATTGGGCTATGGTACAGCCCAAATAATAATAAAGTATTATAAAAAGCAACCGTGGCGCGAACCTGAGTAGGTTGGCGCCACGGTTGCTTTTTAACGGAAAAAGTTTTGAAATTACTTTTTGCCGCGGTTGCCGTAACGGCTCATGAACTTATCAACACGTCCTGCGGTATCGACGAGCTTCTGCTTACCGGTGAAGAAGGGGTGAGAAGCGTTGGTGATTTCGAGCTTCACCAGAGGATATTCCTTGCCATCGAGGGTGATGGTTTCGCGGGTAGCGATAGTTGAGCGGGTAATGAAAGTAACTTCATTCGACATGTCTTTGAACACAACTTCGCGATAGTTGGTAGGATGGATGTCTTTTTTCATTTTATTATAACGTTATAACTTAAGTTTCAAAATATTTCGACGCTGGTAAGGCGTCTTATAGTAATGGCCTGCAAATTTACGACTTTTTTGTGAATCCGCCAAAATGTAGGTGTAAAATCTTTGTAAAAAGTGCGTAAATCAGCACAAAAACGAAAGAGAACCATGCACGGGGCCGGTTCTCTTACGATAATTCTTATCAGGCTATCAGGCCTTTACGCGGCAGAGGTATGAACCGTCGCGGGTATCGACTTCGATAGACTCGCCTTCGTTGACGAAGAGGGGCACGCGCACTTCG
The DNA here is from genome assembly GCA_947072905.1 of uncultured Bacteroidales bacterium. Taxonomy (GTDB): domain Bacteria; phylum Bacteroidota; class Bacteroidia; order Bacteroidales; family Muribaculaceae; genus CAG-873. Next base: position 18,200 of record CAMTKF010000021.1, on the reverse strand, counting down.
GCGCCGGTCTCAACGGTGGCGGGTTTAAGGGTGTTGGTGGCTGTATCGCCCTTGATACCGGGTTCGGTGTAGGTAACCTTGAGGACTGTCTTGATGGGCATTTCGGCGTAGAGGACAGTTTCGGTAGAAGCGTCGGTAACTACTTCTACGGTGTCGCCTTCTTTCATGTAAGCGGCGCCTGTAACGAGATTCTTGTTGATGGGAATCTGTTCGAAGGTTTCGTTGTTCATGAAGATATCGTCGTCACCGTCGGTGTAGAGATACTGGAAGGGACGGCGTTCAACACGTACGTCTTCGAGTTTTTCGCCGATGTTGAAGCGGCGTTCGAGCACACGGCCGTCAACCACATCCTTGAGCTTGGTGCGCATGAATGTGTTGCCCTTGCCGGGTTTTACATGGAGGAACTCTATGCAGAAATAGAGACGGCCATCCATGCGGATGCAGGTGCCGTTTTTGATGTCCTGAGCGTTAATCATATTTGATTGGTATGATGAAAAATTTTTTGCAAATTTACTAAAAAATCATATTAAGTTCCAAATCCGCAGCTTAATAAAAACATATCCCGCAAACCTTACTGAAGGCATTGCGGGACAACTCGTGCGCATGAAGGGACTCGAACCCTTACGTCCGAGGACATTAGATCCTAAGTCTAACGCGGCTACCAATTACGCCACACGCGCATGCAAGGATTTGGGTTTTGCGGTGCAAAGTTACGCTTTTTATAGTTCATAACAAAATTTTAGGCTATATTTTTGTCTAAAAGTTGCTTATTTGGTGGAAAATCCGTAACTTTGCAGTCCGATTATGTCCAAATAACATAACAGGCAGCCACAGTCGCGGTGCTTTTGGCCGAGCATCGGGATAAGTGTGCGGCCAAAATTATTAACTAATCAATCTTAAAAACAACAAAGTGGATACTTTAAGTTACAAGACCCTTTCCCCCAACGCACAGTCGATCGAGCGCGAATGGGTGGTAATCGACGCTACCGACCAGGTACTCGGCCGCCTTTGCTCGAAAGTCGCTAAAATCCTGCGCGGAAAGCACAAGCCTACCTACTCGCCCTACACCGAGTGTGGCGACAATGTGATTATTATCAACGCCGACAAAGTGGTTCTCACCGGCAAGAAGATGACCGACCGCATCTACCTCAACTACACCGGCTACCCCGGCGGTCAGCGCGAGCTCACCCCCGAAGTGCTGATGAAGAAGTCGTACAACAAGCACCTCAAGCCCGGCATCCATCCCCTGTACATGCGTGTACTCAAAGGCATGCTCCCCAAGAACCGTCTTGGCCGTCGCCTTATCGAGAACGTACACGTATACAATGGCCCTGAACACCCCCACCAGGCTCAGGAACCCAAAGTCATTGATATTAACAAAATGAAATAATCGCAAGAATGGAAAACGTTAATGCAGTAGGCCGTCGTAAGGCCGCAGTGGCCCGCGTAATCCTCAAAGAAGGTAACGGCGTCATCACCATCAACCACCGCCCCCTCGAAGTGTATTTCCCCTCTTCGATTCTTCAATTCATCGTTAAACAGCCCCTGAGCCTTCTCGACGTTACTGAAAAGTACGACGTGAACGTAAACCTCGACGGCGGCGGCTACAAAGGCCAGGCCGAAGCTCTGCGCCTCGCTATCGCCCGCGCTCTCGTCAAGGTTAACCCCGACGACAAGGCTCTGTTGCGCAAGCACGGCTTCATGACCCGCGACCCCCGCGCCGTGGAACGCAAAAAGCCCGGTCAGCCCAAGGCACGCAAGCGCTTCCAGTTCAGCAAGCGTTAATACGCTGCTTACTTCGAGCTTAGGGAGTCAACTCTACTTCCCTTGTATCAGCTCGCCGGAGACAGACTCCGGACTAATCAGAGTTTAGTATCTAAATCGCCGGGATGGACACGTTCCCTACCCTGCGGTTGAAACAAAAGAACGTAAACCCAACAAAAAAATCATGGCAAATCCAACATTTGACCAACTTATCGAAGCAGGATGCCACTTCGGCCACCTCAAACGCAAATGGAATCCTGCAATGGCTCCTTACATCTTCATGGAGCGCAACGGTATCCACATCATCGATCTCTATAAGACCGCAGCTAAAATAGAAGAAGCTGCAGCCGCTCTGAAGAACATCGCCAAGCAAGGCAAGAAGGTGCTCTTCGTAGCAACCAAAAAACAGGCCAAACAAGTTATCGCCGACCTCGCCCAGGGCGTAAACATGCCCTACGTTATCGAACGCTGGCCCGGCGGTATGCTCACCAACTTCCCCACCATCCGCAAGGCTGTCAAGAAGATGACTTCTATCGACAAGATGACCAAGGATGGTACTTTCGACAACCTCTCAAAGCGTGAACGCCTTCAGATCACCCGTCAGCGCGCAAAGCTCGAAAAGACCCTCGGCTCTATCGCCGACCTCAACCGTCTTCCCTCGGCTCTCTTCGTAGTTGACGTACTGAAAGAACGCATCGCCGTTGCTGAAGCCAACCGCCTCGGTATCCCCGTTTTCGCTATGGTTGACACCAACTCAGACCCCACCAACATCGACTTCGTTATCCCCGCAAACGACGACGCTTCAAAGAGCATCGAACTCATCGTGGGCGCCCTCACCGAAGCCATGAAGGAAGGCCTCGAAGAACGCAAGGCTGAAAAGGTTGACACCGAAGCAGCCGGCGAAGGCGAAGCCGCTCCCGCTCCCCGTCGCGAACGTCGTCGCGTACGCAAGAACGACGCTCCCGCCGAAGCTGAAGCTCCCGCTGCCGAAGCCGCTGAATAATCGCTGATTGTTCGCAACAAATCAAATATCTTAGACATAAAGTACCCTGCCTGTTATCAGAGTGCTTTATGTCTAAAATAAATTAAACGAATAACTAATCTCCTAATACTACATAATATTATGGCAGTAACAATGGCAGAAATCACCAAGCTGCGCCACCTCACATCGGCCGGCCTGATGGACTGCAAAAAGGCTCTCGCCGAAACTGACGGCGACATCGAAAAGGCCGTTGAAATCCTCCGCAAGAAGGGTCAGGCCGTTGCCGCTAAGCGCGAAGACCGTAACGCCGCCGAAGGCTGCGTTATGTCGAAGAACGACGGCAACTTTGCCGCTATCCTCGCTCTCAACTGCGAAACCGACTTCGTGGCTAAGAACGAAGGCTTCGTTAACCTCGCCAAGACCCTCCTCGACCTCGCTGTAGCTAACCGCTGCAAAAACGCCGACGAACTCAAGGCCCTCACCGTTGACGGTCGCACCGTTGCCGATCTCGTAACTGAAGAATCAGGCAAAACCGGCGAAAAGACCGAAATCGGCGCTTACGAAGTTGTAGAAGCTCCTTCTACCGCCGCTTACAACCACTTCAACAACAAGCTCGCTGCTATCGTTGGTTTCAACCTCCCCGGCGTTGACGCTCAGGTAGGTCGCGAAGTCTGCATGCAGATCGCTTCAATGAACCCCGTGGCTTGCAGCCGCAACGACGTTCCCCAGGCAACTATCGACCAGGAAATCGCCGTAGCTGTTGAAAAAACCAAGCAGGAACAGGTTAAGAAGGCTGTTGAAGCTGCCCTCAAGAAGGCCGGCCTCAACCCCAACCACTTCGACTCTGAAGACCACATCGAATCTAACATCACCAAGGGTTGGATCACCGCTGACGACGCTGCCAAAGCTCGCCAGATCATGAAAGAAACAGCCGAAGCCAAGGCCGCTAACCTCCCCGAAGCTATGATTCAGAACATCGCCAACGGCCGTCTGAACAAGTTCTTCAAGGAAAGCTGCCTCATGGAACAGGAATACGTTCAGGACAGCAAGCTCACCGTAGGTCAGTTCCTCGAACAGACCCAGAAGGGCCTCGTAGCTGTAGATTTCAAGCGCGTAAACCTCAACGCCGACTAATCTCCACACCAAATACGCCAAACAGGCCGAGTCAACCGACTCGGCCTGTTTTGTATACCATAGAGCACAATCCTAACCACCTAACGCTCTCCCGGAATATAAGCCGCTGATTCACCTTATATATACTATGATTCTTATGCTGCATCCTCCGGATGCCTATACTCTTTGGACGGCCTGCCGTGCATGCCCTCCCTGCGGTCGTGCATACACGGTTACGGTATTTGCAGACATCCTGCCGGATGTCATATTCCCGATAACATTGATGTTAGTCCGCAGTGCATCTTGTAGATATAAGTGCTGTATCACAATCCGCTCCGATTGCGCTCCCAAGAATATGACATCCTCCAAGGATGTCTATGCACGCGCAGGCGTAGCCGTAGCGCAGAGCATGCCGGGTAGTACGCATACATAGATGGCATCCGACAGGATGCAGCATAGGCAATTGCGCACACAGCATCATCCGCCCCCGGGGTTATCTGTAAGATGGCATCCGAAGGAAGCCTGAAAGCTAGTAGCCGGGTATGCACGACCGTAGGGAGGGCATGCCCGGACGGTCGCACCCAAACCAAAGGCATTCGTAAAAAGCCGTCTATATATGTGGGTCGCATGTATAATCGGCTTTCTGCGAATGCCTTTGCTTTTTAATACGCTTACCGGGCATGCCCTGCGCTTCGGTTACACCTACGCGCGTGCATACCCGGCTACTAATTCACAGACATCCTGCCGGATGTCATATTCCGATAGCGGAAGATACATCGCGTCAGATTCGGTGTAGTTATATCATGCCAAACATCCTTGTTATCAAGAATATGGCTTCCGTCAAGGAAGCCTGCCACACCGTAACCCGGTATGCACGACCATAGGGAGGGCATGCCGGGTAAGCACGCATACACAGATGGCATCCGACAGGATGCGGCATAGGCCACAGCGACATCCGCTGAGCCGTCTTATTGTCCCCGGACTCCTGTGCTGCATCCTTGGCGGATGCCAATATCTTGTGTCCACCTTTCCGTGCATGCCCTCCCTACGGTCGTGCATACACGGTTACGGTATTTGCATACATCCTGCCGGATGTCATATTCTCATAATCTTGTGGCAGTGGGTGACAAGCGGCAAAAAAAATCCTCATCCATTTCAGCAATGGTCGAGGACTCTTAGCCATAAGGCAATTTGTGATTCTAATTCAGCTACTTTAGAGCTTTACTAATAGTGCAGAGATTATATCATACTTACTTATCACAACACCTTTGCTGCACACAGTGGTCTTCATCGCGAGGAGCTGGGTCGCATGCCTTAGCTTAGAGTCTTATAAAAATCGAGTAGAATGCGTAAATAATCGGTCTAAGTCTAAGTCAACAGGTGATTCATTAAATCTTTTGCAAAGTTAATGTATTTTATACTTATTACCAAGTACTTGCTTTCAGATTTAATTGTTTTGTAACCAAATTTTACAGTATTTTTGCTTTATATACCTATTTTAACAATCAACCACCTGCTATATGCAGCAGCCATTGCTCTGATTATGTTTACTTAGCCTTGATGTTTGCAGCCAGTTCTGAGGGCGACAGCGTGGCCGGATATTGCTCAAAGGGCAAACGGAAAGCGCAGCCCGAAGCAAAATTTGAGCATCCGTATGCTGTACGCCCCTTCAGAATGTGACCTTTACCGCACGACGGGCAAACTATCTGTTCAAGGCTTGTGATGGCTTCAGCGGCCTTCTTTTTGCGTGGAGCGCGCTTTTTGGGAGCAGCCTTCTCCGCCTTGTCACTCTTCTCGGCTTTCCCGGCCGCAGAGTCAGTCACATGTATACGCCTTGCCGAGTTGTCTGACAGCACTTCGTAAACTATCTTGCCTATCATCTCCTTGAGCTCGTTGATGAAGTCGGCCGGTGAATAATCGCCGCGCGAGATTCTGCGCAGCTTGTTCTCCCATATACCTGTCAGCGACGCGCTTTTGAGCAATTCATCGTTAATAGTGTTTATGAGGTCGATACCAGCCTGAGTGGCCATTATGCTCTTGCGCTTTCTTTCGATATAACGCCTGCGGAACAGAGTCTCGATAATCGAGGCTCGGGTAGACGGGCGTCCTATGCCGTTTTCTTTAAGGGCATCGCGCAGGGCATCGTCGTCCACAGTCTTGCCTGCTGTTTCCATGGCGCGGAGCAGTGTACCCTCGGTGTAGTATTTGGGCGGCTGAGTGGTTTTCTTCACTATCTTGGGGGTATGCGGACCCGACTCGCCCTTGACAAGGGGCGGCAATATGGCATCGTCTTTTTCGGCCTGCTCGTTGGCTTCGGATGTTTCCTCGGCTGTCTTATCATACAGTACGCGCCATCCGGCATCGGTTATCACCTTGCCCGTGGCTTTGAAATCAATGTCGTCAACGCGGCCGGTGACTGTGGTTTGCAGAAAACGGCAGTCGGGATAGAATGCCGCTATAAACCTCAGGGCAATCATGTGGTAGAGCTTGCGCTCATCACCCACAAGGCGCGAGGGCAGCTCGCCTGTAGGTATGATTGCATGGTGGTCTGTCACCTTTGAATTATCAAAAACCTTCTTGCTTTTAGGTATCTTGGCGGCGAGCACCGGTGCTGTCTGCGGCGCATAGGGTGTCATGCGACGCAGTATGTCGGGCACCTTTGGATATACGTCGTCGGGCAGGAATGTGGTATCTACGCGCGGATATGTAGTTACCTTCTTCTCATACAGACTCTGTATGAGCCTCAGCGACTCGTCGGCGCTCCAACCCCAGCGGCGGTTGCACTCCACCTGCAGCGAGGTGAGGTCGAACAGGCGTGGCGGAGCTTCCCTGCCCTGCTTCTCAACTACGTCGGTTACAGTGAAGGGCAGTGAGGATATGCGTTGTGCCAGCTCAGAAACGGTTTCCTCGCTGTCAAATTTCTTTGAAGCGGCAAACTGCACATCCTTGTATATGGTGTTGAGTTCCCAATAGTCCTTGGGCTTGAAATCGGCTATCTCGAAGTGGCGCTTCACTATCATAGCCAATGTGGGGGTCTGCACGCGTCCTACCGACAGCACCTTGCCCGGCTCGGAATACTTGAGCGAATACAGGCGTGTGGCATTCATTCCGAGAATCCAGTCGCCTATGGCGCGCGACAGACCGGCATAGTACAGATTGTCGTATTTGGCCTGAGGTTCGAGCGCGGCGAAGCCATCGCGTATCGACTGGTCGGTAAGCGACGATATCCACAGGCGCTTCACCGGACACTTCACGGCAGCCTTCTGCATCACCCAGCGCTGTATCAGTTCACCCTCTTGCCCGGCATCACCGCAGTTTATGATCTCGTCGGCATTGGCCACCAGGGTTTCAATCACATGAAACTGGCGTTTGATGCCTTCGTCATCAATGAGCTTTATGCCGAAGCGTGGCGGCAGCATGGGCAGTGCGCCCAGGCTCCAGCGTTTCCACAGCTCGGTGTAGTCGGCCGGTTCTTTGAGTGTGCACAAATGGCCGTAGGTCCAGGTCACTTGGTAACCTGAACCCTCAAAGAATCCGTTAAGTTTGTGATCGGCACCTATGATACGGGCAATATCAGCAGCTACCGAAGGTTTTTCGGTTATACAGACAATCACTTTAAATCACATTACTGATGTTTGGCCTGTTGCCAGAGTTCCTCCATTTCGCCAAGGGTAAGGTCGCGCAGCGAGCGTCCGGCCTCCTTGGCCTTTTCTTCTATGAAATTGAAACGGTCGATAAACTTGCGGTTGGTGCGTTCGAGCGCATTTTCGGGATTAACCTTATACAACCGCGCGGCATTGATCACGCTGAAGAGCAAATCGCCCATCTCAGCTTCGATCTCATCATGGTTTCCGCTTGCTATAGCCTCGCTCACCTCGCCAATTTCCTCCTTTACCTTGTTCCACACCTGTGCGGGTTCTTCCCAGTCAAAGCCCACATTGGCGGCCTTCTCCTGCACGCGGAATGCCTTGATAAGGGCAGGTAGTGCCTTGGGTACACCGGCCAGCACGGTCTTGTTGCCACCGCGTTCCTTCAGCTTTATGTCTTCCCAGTTCTGTATCACCTTGTCGGCGCTGTCGGCCTCGACGTTGCCAAACACATGCGGATGGCGGAAAATCAGTTTCTCGTTAAGCGCATCACATACGTCGGCTATGTCAAACTGACCCTTTTCGTCGGCAATCTTGGCATAGAACAGTATGTGCAGCAGCACATCGCCGAGTTCCTTGCGTATCTCGGCAGGATGATCGTCGGCAAGAGCCTGACACAGCTCATATACCTCTTCTATCGAATTGGGGCGTAGTGATTCGTTGGTTTGCTTTGCATCCCACGGACACTTGACACGCAATATTTCAAGCGTGTCAACTATCCGGCCGAATGCTTCAAGACGTTCTTGACGTGTATGGGACATTTAGAGGGCGTTTTATTTGTTTTTGAATTCAGTGACACCGGCGTCGAGCCATTGCACAAATTCCTTTACATTTTCATCGTAAGCGCGGGCCGGAGCCAGGGGCTTGCCGTTGTCGTCGAGCAATACGTAGTAGGGCTGCGAGTTGATACCGAACTTATGGCGCTGCAGATAGCTCCACTTGTCGCCTACGGTCTCAATCTTGGTAGTGCCGCCGTATTCCTCTACGGTGAAGGGCTGCGAGAGCTTCTGCTTGTCATCCACCATGAGTTTGATAAGCACATAGTCGCGCTCGAGTACTGTGCGCACATCTTGTGTATCAAACACGGCGCCCTCCATCTTGCGGCAGTTCACACAGGCATATCCCGAGAAGTCTACTATCACGGGCATATTATGCTGCTTGGCGTATGCCATGCCCTCGTCGTAGTCGTGGAATTCCTTGAAGGTGCCTCCGTAGAGGTTGAAGTCCTGAGTGGTCAACGGCGGAGCGAAGGCGCTGATGCTCTTGAGCGGCGCACCCCACAGACCCGGCAACAGGTACACGGCAAACGACAGTGATGCCACTGCGAGGAAGAAGCGGAATACTCCTACATGCTCGCTTGGCGAATCGTGGCTGAAGCGTATCTTGCCGAGCAGATATATACCTAACAGGATGAACAGCACCACCCACAGGGCTATGAACACCTCGCGGTCGAGTATGCGCCAGCCGTATGCCAGATCGGCAACCGACAGGAACTTCAGCGACAGTATCAGCTCTATGAATCCGAGAACCACTTTCACGGTGTTGAGCCATGAGCCGGAGCGAGGCATTTCCTTAAGCAACGAGGGGAAGAACGCAAACAGGCCGAAGGGCAGCGCCAGGCCAAGGGCAAAACCGCCCATACCCAGAGCCGGGCCTACCATGCTTGCCTGCGAGGCTGCCTCTACGAGCAGTGTTCCGATGATGGGACCGGTGCACGAGAACGATACCAGCACCAGTGTGAAGGCCATGAAGAATATGCTCAAGAAGCCTGTTGTATTCTCGGCCTTGTTATCTATGGCGTTGCTCCAGCGCGAGGGCAACTTGATGTCGAATGCGCCGAAAAACGAGATTGCAAATATCACGAGGAGTACAAAGAAGAGCACATTGAATACCGCGCTTGTGGCAATATCATTGAGCTTCGAGGCACCGAACAGTGCTGTTATGGCCAATCCGAGAGCCAGATAAATCACTATGATGCTGAGACCATACGAGATGGCGTCGATAATGGCACGGCGGCGCGACTTGCCTTTCTTCAAGAAGAAGCTCATGGTCATGGGTATCATGGGCCATACGCAGGGGGTGAGCAATGCCACCAATCCGCCAAGGAATCCCAAGCCTAAAATTGCCCACCATGGCGACTGCGATGTGGGCGATGCAGCCGACTGCGAAGCTTCAACATCCACAGGGCTCCAAAGGTCAGATTCTTCAACCACCACAGCCTCGGCAGCGCTGTTCACCACGCTGTCTACCTTATCTACGGTCACGGCGGCTTCGGCCTGCGGAGTACCGAAGCTCAGATCGAAACTCTCGCGGGTGGGCGGTGTGCACGACTTATCGGTACAAGCCATATACTCTACAGTGCCGCGTATGTATGCACCCTTGGCACCGTCGGTCAGTTTAAATCGCTGGCTGAATTCAACCTTGCCCTCCCACATGGGAAGTTTAAGTTTGAGAGTTTCGTCAAACTTATCTGTGGCAGGTACCGAGGGCTCAACCTCGCCTATTAGCTGAAGGCCGCTCGCAGGCTCAATTGTAAAAACTGTGAGTTGGGGGCCTATGGCATCCGGTCCAAGGTCGGGCATGGTCATGCCGTAGATGTGCCAGCCTTCGTCTATGTCGGCCGACCAGCGTATAATGCCTTCAGTATCGTTTACAGATTCTACAGTATTGGTCCAATGCACATGTACCGGACGCTGTGCAAACACATTTACACAGCCAAGCAAGGCCAGCAGCAGTACTGCGGCAGCACTTTTAATATGTCGCATATCGCAAGCTTATTTAAAAACGTAGGTTAAAGTCTGATTCTTGGGCGGTTGGCAGTTCTGGTCATTGCATGCCATATAGCTTACATTAGCCACCACCTTGGCACCTTCGCGCTTATTGAGTTTGAAACGCTGGGTGAAATTCACATTGGCATCCCACCAGTTGAGTTTCATCTCAAACATGGGGTCGTTTACTGTTTTGGGAGCCACCGAGGGTGTGAGTTTCCCTACAAGGCTTATATTTTGAGAATCAGTGAACGAAATCTTAGTAGGCTTGGGTCCATCCTCTGGCAGCTGTGTGCCGTAGAGATGCCAACCCTCGTCGACAAGAGCACGCAGAGTGATGACACCCTCGGTTTCTGATGTCATTTTCACGGTCATACGCCAGCGTATAGGATTCTGGGCCATAACAGCCACTGCGGCAAAAAGAGCCACGCAAAGGAATAGGAAAATACGTTTCATCTTATGTGATAACTCTCTAAATTTGTAAATTTCTACAAAGTTACTAATTTTTTTGGATACTCGGCTTCTCCGGCAATTTTTATTCGTTCAATTATAGCGGTATTATTCCTTTAATTCCGAATTTTGGTTAACATACATTAATTGTTATGAAAATATAATATTTTGGCGTAACTTTGTCGTTCATTTTGAACAATTCTAAATTAAATGCCCATGAGAAGATGGCGAGTTGAAGACAGCGCCGAACTGTACAATATCAACGGCTGGGGCCGTAATTATTTCTCGATCAACGAGAAAGGACATGTTTGTGTGACCCCGCGTGCGGGTTACGCTTCGCTTGACCTGCGCGAGATAATGGACGAGCTGAAGGTGAAGGACATTTCGGCACCGGTGCTGCTACGCTTCCCCGACATCCTCGACAACCGTATCGAGAAGATTTCCAATTGTTTCAGCCGGGCGGCCGAAACATACGACTACAAGGCCCGCAACTATATGATTTACCCCATAAAGGTGAATCAGATGCGTCCCGTGGTTGAAGAAATCGTCACCTACGGCAAAAAATTCAACATCGGCCTCGAAGCCGGCTCAAAGCCCGAACTGCATGCGGTGCTCGCCACAAACATAGCCGAGAACGCCCTTATAATCTGCAACGGCTATAAGGATGCCAACTATGTGGAGCTGGCCCTATTGGCTCAGAAAATGGGTCGTCAGATTTTCCTCGTAGTTGAGAAACTCAACGAGCTGAAACTCATAGCCGACATAGCCAAGCGCCTGAACGTACGTCCCAACATAGGCATACGTATCAAGCTCTCGTCTACCGGCGCCGGCAAATGGGTTGAGAGCGGCGGCGATTCTTCAAAATTCGGTCTGAATTCATCAGAACTGCTCGAAGCCCTGGCCATCTTGCACAAACGCAACATAGCCGATTGCCTCAAACTGATACATTTCCACATCGGCAGCCAGATTACAAAAATACGTGTGATAAAGAACGCCCTGCGCGAGGCCACACAGTTCTACGTGCAGCTGTCGAAAATGGGATTCGACATTGATTTCATGGACATAGGCGGCGGCCTGGGCGTTGACTACGACGGCACACGCACCTCGTCATCCGAAAGTTCAATGAACTACTCCATACAGGAGTATGCCAACGACACCGTCTCGGCCATTGTGGAGGCTTGCACCAAAAACGACCTCAAGCAGCCCAATGTAATCACCGAGAGCGGTCGCTCGCTCACCGCACACCACTCGGTGTTGATTCTCGAAGTACTCGAAACCGCATCACTGCCCCGATGGAAAGACGACGCGCAGATAGAGGACGATGCCCACGAACTGGCCCGCGAGCTTTATGCCATCTGGGACAAGCTCGACAGCGCCAACCTCTTTGAAAGCTGGCACGACGCCCTGCAGATACGCGAGGAAGCCCTCGACATGTTCTCATTGGGAATGCTCGACCTCACTACCCGTGCTCAGATAGAAAAACTCTTCTGGAGCATTGCCCGCGAAGTGGGCGAGATAGCCGACTCAATGAAGCACGTTCCCGAGGAATTGCGCAAGATTGCCAAGATGATTCCCGACAAATACTTCTGCAATTTCTCGCTCTTCCAATCGCTGCCCGATGCCTGGGCCATCGACCAGATGTTCCCCATCATCCCGCTGTCGCGCCTTGACGAACGTCCCAACCGCACATGCACCATACAGGACATGACCTGCGACTCCGACGGCAAGATAGCCAACTTCATCACCTCGCACGGCTCGCGCGGCGCACTGCCCGTGCATACCCTCAAGCCCGGCGAGCCCTACTATCTGGGAGTGTTCCTTGTGGGCGCATATCAGGAAATCCTGGGCGACATGCACAATCTGTTCGGCGACACCAACGCCGTGCATATCAGCGTTTACAAGGATCATTACGAAATAGACCAGATAATCGAGGGCGAAAGCGTCGACGAGGTGCTCGAATACGTACAGTTCAATCCCAAGAAACTCGTGCGCAACGTCGAAGCCTGGGTTACAGCTTCAATGAAGGCCGGCACCATCACCCCCGAAGAAGGCCGCGACTTTGTTTCGACATACAGGGCCGGACTGTTCGGTTACACCTATCTCGAACGCGACTGATGCGTTACTTCATCGACCTCTCATATTGCGGAGCGCCATTCCACGGCTGGCAGGTACAGCCGGGAGTGGTCACCGTACAATCTACAATAGAGGATGCGCTGTGCAAGCTCACAGGTCGCCCCATAGCCGTCACAGGCGCAGGACGTACCGATGCCGGTGTGAACGCCCGTCAGATGATTGCCCACATCGACCTTCCCGACGGCTTTGATACCGGCGACCGCTTCTTGCGCTCGCTCAATTCGCTGTGCGGACGCAATATTGCCATACGCTCAATTCGCCCTGTGGCAGCCGACGCGCATGCCCGCTTCGATGCTACAGAACGCACTTATCGCTACTTCGCACATACCGCCAAAAATCCGTTTTTAGGCGATCTGTCGTGGCAAGCTCCTGCCTCGCTCGACTTCGACGCCATGAATGAGGCCGCGCTTACACTGATAGGCCGCCGCGACTTTACCTCCTTTTCAAAACTTCACACCGACGTCAAAACCAATATATGCGACTTGCGCACAGCCGCTTGGAAACGCATCGACGACGAAAGGTGGTACTTCGAGATTTCGGCCGACCGATTTCTGCGCAATATGGTACGGGCCGTAGTAGGCACATTGGTCGATATAGGCCGCCATAAAACCAAGATCGAAGACCTGCGCAGGATATTGGAAGCCAAAGACCGTTGCGCAGCCGGCACCTCCATGCCCGGCACCCCACTCTTCCTGTGGGAAGTAAAATACCCCTACTGATTTTGGGAGCATAATCCGGCGGATTGCGCTGAAAAACGTATACCGACAAGGTACACACACGTTATCAGGAATATGACATCCGGCTGAGGATGTCTGAAAGCTCGTAGCCGTGTATGCACGAGCGTAGCGAGAGCATGCACGGTAGGCATATCAACCAAGCAAAAGGCATTCGCAGAAAGCCGATTATATAGACATACGTTCCAAGAAGTTGGCTTCCGCCAAGGAAGCCTGCCACACCGTAACCCGGTATGCACGAGCGCAGCGAAGGGCATGCCGGGCAAGTCCGCACCCACAGATGGCATCCGACAGGATGCGGTATAGGCCACCGGGCAAACAGCGCATAAGCCTCTATATGGTATCGGGAATATGACATCCGGCTGAGGATGTCTGAAAACTCGTAGCCGCGGTATGCACGAGCGTAGGTGTAACCGAAGCGAGGGCATGCCCGGTAAGCGAGCCCACAACAAAAAGGCATTCGCAGAAAGCCGATTATACAGGCAGGTTATATCCCTATGCTTCATAGACGGCTTCCTCCGGATGCCACTATCTTATGTGGGCTGCCTACCGTGCATGTCCTCCCTACGGTCGTACATACACGGCTACTAGCTCACAGGCCTCCTGCGGATGCCATATTCTTGGAACGCAACCATACAGATTGTGGTAAAAATATATAAAGATACTACACCGACACCCTCAAATGCAAATAAAAAAGTGCGGAAAAAGTGCGGTTTTTGAATTTCCGCACTTTTTCCGCACTTTTTTATGCCTAAACAGGCTGCACCAATCGGCGCAGCCTGCCTGTTATTATCTGATTACAATTCTCTTTGTGATGCGGATTTCGGCCGAGGTGGCACTTACCACATAGAATCCCGGAGCAAGGCTTTCAGCGTCGTAGTCTGTGCTGACAAAGGTGCCCGCAGGTACCACGAAGCTTTCCACAACCATACCCGCCATGTTGGCTATATCAACGCGGGTATCAGAGGTGGCATCTATGTTGATGCTTACGCCGCCCGCTTTGGGAGTTATCCAGTTCAAGAGTTTCTGATCTGCGATACCCATTGCAGGGATAACGGTAATCTCGCATGATGCGCAGACTCCGTTAGGAGCAGTTGCTGTAACGGTGGCATTACCTTCCGCAACACCCGTAACCATACCGTTGGCATCCACGGTGGCAACGGCTTCATTGCTCGAAGTCCATACCACGCTCTTGTCATCGGCATCCTCAGGAAGTACGGTAGCAAGCAACTGAATGCTCTCACCAACCTTGACATCAGCCTTATCACAGTCAAGAGTTACACTCTCAACCAACACCCCACCAATAGGCTTGATGGTGCTGAATTCCTTCCAAACTTCTGCAGTCTTATAATCGTCCAAAGACTCCAAAGGAACATTCAGAGGAATATTATAATTGCTGAAAGCGGTGGTATCGGCAACAGTTGGCGGAACACTCGCATAACAATTAACTTTATCGAAACCGGAACAACCATTGAATGCACCATGTTCAATTGAAGTCACTGAATTGGGGATGGATAACGTGCCGGTGAAACCTGAACAGTTTCCAAATGCATAACTTCCAATAGAAGTTAACGAATTGGACAGAGTCAACGAGCCGGTGTAGTAGTTACAGAATCTGAATGCACTACTTCCAATTGAAATAACTGATTCGGGAATAATCAACGAACCGGTGAAGCGACAGCCCCAGAATGCACCATCTCCGATAGTAACCAACGAATCAGACAGAACCAATGAATCGAAGCCTTGGCAGCCATAGAATGCATAATCTCCAATATCAGTCAATAAATTGGGCAGAGTCAACTGACCGGTAAAGCCTATACAGGTATTGAATGCATTATTCCCAATAGCAGTCAATGAATTTGGCAAATTCAACGGACCGGTAAAGCTTAAACAGTAGTAGAATGCATAATTTCCAATAGTAGTCAAAGAATCAGACAGAGTCAACGAATCGAAACCTTGACATTCACAAAATGCATAATCTCCAATAGCAGTCAACGAATTTGGCAAATTCAACGGACCGGTAAAACCTGTACATCTATAGAATGCGCCGTATCCAATATAAGTCACTGAATCCGGTATAATCAATGAGCCTGTCAGGCCACTACAATTTGTGAATGCATAATCATCTATAAGAGTCACTGATTCGGGGATGGTTAATGTGCCTGTTAGGTTGAAACATTCATAAAACGCTGCATTTTTGATAGCTGTCAATGAAATTGGCAAAACCAAACTTTTACAATCATATCTATTCATAAATGCTTTCTTACCTATAGACCTGACTATGTAATCATTACCCTCAAAAGTAACTTTTTCAGGAATGATGATGTCGATTGCAGTTCCGCCTGTCACCTCGGCTGTCTTGTCTTCTGCATTCAAGACATAGTTTATGCCGTTTTCGCTATAGCCTTTCACTGAAACAAAGGTTGTATCAATTGTTTGGAAATTTTTCCAAACATCAGCTGCCTTATAAGCTTCTAAAGACTCTGAAGGAACGCTCAAAGGAATGCTATAATTACTAAAAGCGTTTTTATCGGCAACAGTTGGGGGAACAGTTGCATAACAATTGATATTATAAAATCCGGAGCATTGATTGAATGCATTAGACCCGATATAAGTCGCTGATTCTGAAATATTCAGCGATCCAATAAAACACTTACAATTATCAAATGCACTTTCTCCAATAGAAGTTACTGAATTAGGGATCGTCAAGGAACCCGTAAACCCTGAACAGGAATAAAATGCACAATTTCCAATAGAAGTCAATGAATTAGACAGAGTCAACGAACCTGTAAATCCAGTACAGCTTTGGAATGTGCTGTCACCAATAGATGTTACCGAATCCGGCATTATCAATGAGCCGGTAAAGCCATAGCAGTAAGCGAATGCCCATTCTCCAATAGTAGTTAAAGAACTGGATAGAGTCAACGAGCCGTTAAAACCAGCACAGCAAAAGAATGCATAATCTCCAATATAAGTTACTGAATCAGGTATATCCAAGGAACCGGTGAGTCCTATACAGTTAGAGAATGCACGTTCCCCAATAGTTGTCAATGAAGCCGGCAAAACAAGGCTTTTGCAATCTTCTCTTCCTTTAAAAGCTTTCGCTCCTATGGATGTGACAACATAATCGTTACCTTCGTAGGTAACTTTTTCGGGGATTATGAGATCGACTGCAGTTCCGCCTGTTACCTCGGCGGTCTTGTCAGCCTCGTTCAAGACATAGTTTATGCCATTTTCGCTATAGTCTATCTTTGTAACAAGAGTAGTATTAATTGTTTGGAAATTTTTCCAAACCTCGGCAGTCTTATAAGCTTCTAAAGACTCTGAAGGAACTCTCAGAGGGATGCTATAGTCATCAAAAGCGTCAACATCTAAAACAGTCGGAGGAACAGTAGCATAACAATTAATATTACTAAATTTGACACATGCACGGAATGCAGCAGAGCCAATAATAGTTACTGATTCAGGAATAGTCAACGAACCGGTAAAGCCATAACAGTTAAAGAATGCTGAATTTCCAATAGAAGTTACCGAATTGGGAATAGTCAACGAGCCGCTAAAGCCTGAACAGTTAGCGAATACACCATCTTCAATAGAAGTTAATGACTCAGGTAGGATTAACGTACCTGTAAATCCTTTACATTCAAGGAATGCATATTCCCCAATAGTTGTCAACGAATTGGGTAGAGTCAACGAACCTGTCAAACCTTTACATTCAGAGAATGCATTATTCCCAATAGTTGTCAACGAATTTGGCAAAACAAGACTTTTACAGTCGTATCTTCCTTGAAAAGCTTCAGCCTTTATGGATTTGACAACATAATCATTACCCTCGTAGGTAACTTTTTCGGGAATTATGAGGTCGACTGCTGTTCCGCCTGTTACCTCGGCGGTCTTGTCGGCCTCGTTCAAGGCATAGTTTATGCCGTTTTCGCTATAGTCCACTGCGAAAACAGATGGAGCGGCTATCAAAGCCAGAAGGATGGCTATGAGCCATCTGCTCCGGATTTTAATTAGTTTTTCTTTCATGATTGATGTGATTTTGATTGTGAGTAGGCTGTCTTTGAGCTACTGAATTTTGATGTTTTTTGTGTACTCTCTTACATAAAATAATTATTACTGTCCGCTAAACCATAAAAAGGCGAGTCCAACTTCCTGAACGGCAGAAGTTGGGCTTACTTTTTGTATTTGACAAGCCCCCTCAGCCGTTTTCAGGTACTTCGGGAGGCGATTCCGATGCTTCGGCGAGCATGATTTTCAGGTCTGCATCGGGCTGATTGAGGAACTTTTCGAGATTCAGGTAATACATCAGCACAATTCTGACGATTGTAGCCAGCCCTGAGAAGCTCCAACGTCTTTCGAGTTTGCTTTGAAGTACTGACAGCAGCAGATTTGCGATGAGTGTAACCCATATCTGGATTTTGATGGCGTTGGCGCTCTCGCCATAGAAGTATCTCAAGGGGAAGTTCTGTTTGATCTGCTTGAAAAGAGACTCTATCTGCCATCGGCGGCGGTATATCGCCACGATTGTCTCTGGCGGCATGTCGAAGTCGTTGGTCAGAAGCGATATGAGTTTTGGCTTCCCGTTCTTCTTGATGTCAACGTATGT
>CAMTKF010000020.1 GCA_947072905.1 uncultured Bacteroidales bacterium | reverse complement strand
TGCGCTACGCTTGTGCATGCCCGGTTACGGTGTGGCAGACTTCCTGCGGAAGTCATATTCTTGATAACAAGGATGTTTGGCATGATATAACTACACCGAATCGGACACGACGTATCTTCCGCTATCCGAATATGACATCCGACGAGGATGTCTGCAAATACCGTAACCGCGGTATGCACGACCGTAGGGAGGGCATGCCCGGAAAGGCGGACACAAGATATTGGCATCCGCCAAGGATGCAGTATATGAGGCCGGGTACAATAAGGCGACTCTGTGGATGTCGCTGTGGCCTATACCGCATCCTGCCGGATGCATTTGCGGCTTGCGTTACTACCGGGTATGCCCTGCGCTACGCTTGTGCATGCCCGGTTACGGTGTGGCAGACTTCCTGCGGAAGTCATATTCTTGATAACAAGGATGTTAAGCTACTTAACATTATATTCATACCATATTTTCCTTGATTGTTCCCATAAACAAACTGCATTCCTAAAGTCGTTTATCAGACTTAAGGAATGCAGTTTAATTTATTACTTATTCAGTATTTACTTTATTACAGCAAGGCCGCCTTGAGCGGTTTCTTTGTAGAGTGAGGGGATATCGTGGCCGGTCTGCTTCATCACTTCCACTATGCGGTCGAAGTCAACGCTGTGACGGCCATCGGAGAAGGCGGCGTACAGATTGGCATCAAGGGCGCGGGCTGCGGCATAGGCATTGCGCTCGATACACGGTATCTGCACAAGACCGCACACGGGGTCGCAGGTAAGGCCAAGGTGATGCTCAAGACCCATTTCGGCCGAGTATTCAATTTGTGCTGGTGTTCCGCCAAACAACTGTGAGGCGGCTGCGGCAGCCATGGCGCATGCCACACCTACCTCGCCCTGACAGCCGACTTCGGCACCCGATACCGATGCGTTGTGCTTGACCACGTTGCCAAACAGTCCGGCGGTGGCCAGAGCGCGAAGGATGCGCTTCTCTGAGAATCCTTTTGAGGTATGCAGATGATACAGCACCGCGGGCACTATGCCACACGAACCGCATGTGGGAGCCGTTACAATCTCGCCGCCCGAGGCATTCTCCTCGCTCACGGCCAGCGCGTATGCGTATACCAGACCGCGCGACTTAAGCGAAGCATTGTAACCTGAAGCATGGATATAGTAGCTGACGGCCTTGCGGCGCACACCCAGTCCGCCGGGCAGCACACCTTCGGCATCAATACCACGTTTCACGGCCGCTTTCATCACTTCCCACACCTTGGCAAGGTAGTCCCATATTTCCTCGCCTTCGGTTTCGCCTACATATTCCCAGTACGACTTACCTGTCTGTTCACACCATTTCTGAATGTCCTTTATCTTATTGAGAGGATATATCGACTCGCCTGCGGTGCGTGATTCGCCGTCGAGGACGATATCGCCGCCACCTACCGAATAATAAATACGTTCAGCCAACACATCGCCTTGGGCATCGAAAGCCTGAAATTTCATGGCATTGGTGTGGAAGGGCAACACGGTGTCGGGTTCCCACTCTATTGTGGTTGGGTACAGGGGTGAGAGTACATCCAGAATTGCCTTATCGGTAAGGTGACCCTTACCGGTGGCTGCAAGCGATCCGTAGAGCGTCACCACGCACTTTGACGCACCTTCGGCAAGTTTGCTGAAAATAATTGCTGCATTGCGCGGTCCCATTGTATGGGAGGATGAAGGCCCGTAGCCTATTTTGAAAAGTTGTCGTAAGGATTCCATTATTAAAACAAGCTCTTAAATATCTTCGTCAGCTACCATCTGCGAGAGAGCGGCAGCTTCAAGTTCATTGTCATTTCCGGCCGACTGCGATCCGAATGTCTCCTTGATATTCCACACAGCAGCAGCAGCACCGAGCAGCATCAGCACGCCCGAAACCACAAGCATCCATATAGTGGCGGGAGCGCCGTTTGCATCGGGAGCGAAGCAACCGAGTACGAGTCCACCGCAAAGTGCGGCCACAATCTGGGGTATGCAGATGGTGCAGTTGAACAGACCGAGGTATGTGCCGATATGCTCGCCCGACAATGCGTTGGTAAGAATGGTGAAGGGCATGGCGAGCATGGCTGCCCATGCGCATCCCATCAGCGCATAGCTTACGCCGAGCACGTAGTGGCTGTTGATGAAGAATACCGATATGAATCCGATACCGCCTATGATGAGCGACAACGAGTAGCCTGCCTTGCGGTTGCGGAACTGCGACAGGACAATTGCCCACAGTACTGCGGCGATAGCCTGAATGGCCAGCAACACACCGTTCCAGTCGCCGGCATCCTGATATTCCTTGGAAGCGGCATTAAGCACGGTTGAATAATTCACCTGCAACGAACCGGGATTCTCTACCGAGGGCAGGCTTGTGGTTTCGTCGAGGATATATTCACCGTTGGCCTGCTCCTTGGCTATGTGAGCAAGTGTGAGCGAAGTGCCGGGCTTTACGAGCGAGAGTTCAGAAATGGTGGCGGCTGAGGTCAGCACGGGTATCGGTTCGTAATTGTTGATGCGCACCACCTGGCCGGGCTTGGCAAACACGCTCTTGTCGTAAGCCGAAATCTCAGCCTTGGGCACACCGTAGCTGTATACTATCTGACGGTCTTTGATAACGGTGTCGCCGTCGACAGTTACGGTTGTAGGTTCGAAATATTCGCCGTCAACTTCAATGCCGCCAAGTGCGAGGTGGCCGTCGAGAAGCACCGGACGCTGACCGTTGAACACGTATTTATCGTTGTAATTGTGACCGTCGAGGGTGAGACCGGTAGCAATCTTCACGGCAGGTGAATTGAAGGCGTGGCCTGCGATTGCATCAGTCGAGTATGTCCACATGTAAAGGAAGCCTGCCCAACAGAAGAATTGCACAAGGCCCACGGTCCAGAAAACCTTGGGTGCATGAACCAGCAGAGCCACGAGGTTGGTTTTCTCCTTCTTGCCCTTCTCTACGGTCTTAAGGCCGTGGTATTCGGCATATTCGTGAGGTGGCATTTCCTTAACCTTGGCAAAGGTATAGAGAACGCACAGCAAGAGGACTGCCGCGCCTATGTAGAATGCCCATGTAACGGTGGGAGGCACCTCGCCCGAGGGAGCTGTGTTGCTGAGGAACAATGCGAGCACGATGGACGCTATATAACCTACAACCGAACCAGAGTTGCACAGGAACGACTGTATGGAGTAGGCCAGGCCTTTCTGCTTTTCATTCACAAAGTCGCCTACAAGCATCTTGAAGGGCTGCATGGCCATGTTGATTGAAGTATCGAGGAACATGAGCATTACAAGTCCGAAAATGATGGTCTGGCTTACACCAAGGCCGAGCGACCCGGCATTGGGCAGGAAACACATCACTATTATGGCCACCAGGGCACCTATGAGCAGATAGGGCAGACGGCGGCCGAAGCGGTTCCACGTGTTATCGGATGCGGCGCCTACGATGGGCTGAACTATCAACCCCATGAGCGGCGGAAGAATCCAGAAGTAACTGAGGTCGTGTGGGTCGGCACCGATGGTTGAGAAAATACGGCTAACTTGGGAGCTTTGCAGCGCATAGGCTATCTGTACACCGAAGAATCCGAACGACAGATTCCACAGTTTCCAAAAGCTCAAATCAGGTTTGCTTTTCATGGTTATTAAAATCTCTGTTTATGATAAGTAAGTTATGAATATTTTATGAATTTTTCTCAAAACCGTATAGTTTTGCCACTTCCTGCTGCCACAGGCCGGGGTCGGGAGTCTCAAGAATCAAAGGAATATCGTCGAAACGGCTGTCCTGCATCAAGCGGCTGAAAAAGGCATCGCCTATCAGACCGGCACCGATAGAGGCATGACGGTCAACACGCGAGCCGAGTGGCTTGATTGAATCATTGATGTGCATGCCGCGCAGATATTCAAATCCTATGAGCTGCCCGAAGCGGCTCCAGCATTCATCGTACGAATCATCGTCGGCAAGATTATATCCGGCGGCGTATGCGTGTGCGGTATCTATGCAGACTCCCACACGTGTCTTGTCGTCAACGCCTTCGATAATACGTGCAATATGTTCGAAACTGTAGCCTAAGTTGGAGCCTTGTCCGGCTGTATTCTCAATCACCGCCGTCACACCCTCGGTTTGTGCGAGTACAATGTTGAGCGATTCGCACACACGCTCTAAAGACTCATCCTCGGTAATCTTTCGCAGGTGAGCACCGGGGTGGAAGTTGAGCATGGTAAGGCCGAGCGACTGCACACGCATCATCTCGTCTATCATCGACTCGCGGCTAAGTTTCAATTTGAAAGACTCGGGCGAGCCGAGGTTTACCACAAAACGGCCATGCGGCAGGATATACCGGGGGCTGAAGCCGTATTCAAGGCATGACTGCTTGAATCCGTTAATCTGCGCAGGTGGAATCGTAGGCGACTTCCAGCGGGCAGGATCGGCGACATTAAGCGCAAACGCACGGGCTCCGATGCCCGCGGCTATTGCCGGCGCTCGTGCAATGTCGACAAGGCTATCAACATGGACTCCAATATATTTCATTACGCATTCTTTTAGTTCTACAAAATTAATAGGAATTGGCGTAATGTCAAAATAATTGTAAAAATATTTTTGAATTTACAGGGATAATATCACATTATATAATAAGTAATCATTGAAAAATAGTTTATATCATCTGCTTGCCTTATGAACGCATCTTCAACCCTCTTCATCGGTCACGTAGCTACGGCTACGCTCCCTCTTCATCGTATTGAATCTGCTGTCCATAAGACGGCGCATATAATATTAACTATTTTCCACTGCTTACTTAGCAGCCCGCCTCCGAGAGGGGGGGCGGGCTGCATATTGTAAGCTGTCAGTTCAAAATCAGAGCATGCGCTGTTTGATTTCGTTCTGCTTCTGTTCGTCGCGCAGGTTGTAGTAGATGTTTTCGAGATAGCGCAGAGCGTCCATGTTGTCGTTATCGAGCTGCCAAGCCTTTTCGAGGTAGGTAGCGGCTTCTTCGAAGAGGGGTTTGATCTTCTGGTCGAAGTATGCCTGAGATTCAGCGGCAGATGTGGGAGCCTGGTCGCTGAGAGCGTATGCTTCCTGGCAGAGGGCTGCACCATACTGGGTGAGAGCCTGAACGTTGCTTTCGTTGAGTTCGATAGCCTTGGCAAACATAGCCTTGGCATCAGCCTTCTTGTCCATGTTGTCGTAGAGCACACCCTTCACGAAGTAGTACTGTGAGTTGTTGGGGTCGCTTGCGATAGCGGCGTCGATGGTTGTGAAAGCCTTGTCGTATTCCTTATTCTGGAGGTATACGTTGATCATGTAGCCGAGGTAGTTGGGGTCTTCCTTGCCATAGATCTCGTTACCAAGCTGTGCCCACTTGAACATAGCGTCGTTGTCCTTGAGGCCTGTTGATACAGAGAGGGCGTAGTCGTAGAGGGTCTTTTTGTTGTAGCCCTTGGCATGAGCCTTTTCAAAAGAATTGAGGGCGTTGCGCAGAGAGTCGGCCTGCCAAGCTGCGAGAGCCTGGTTGAAGTAAACTTCGGCGAGTACAGTGTCCTGAAGGGGAGTGTTCTTAGACTTGAAGGGTTCTACTTCGTAGATGTCGAGGAATACCTTCCAGGCGTTGTAAGCACCCTTGTAGTCCTTTACATCCCAATATGTGATGGCGGCATCGTTATAGTCGGATACGTGACCGGCTATGGTGTTGATAATATCCTTTGAGTATTTGGTCTTTACCTTACCCTTGGCATCAACAACAGAGTCGAGGGGGAGAGCCTTCATGTAGAATTCATAACCCTGCATGAGGTCGTCGGCCATTTTCTTGGCATCTCCGTCGCCGAGGCGGCCGAGAGACTTGAGACCGAAGAGCTTGTCAAACTCGCCGAACATAGCCTTACCGGGGATGTAGTAAGTCTGCGCGAGGTTGGCAGTTTCAGAATTTGTAAAGGCGGGAGTGATTATTTCCACAACCTTTGCAGGAGCTTCACCACCCTTCTGGGCGCGTTCGGCATCCTTAAGTACCTGCATCTGAGCCGACATAGCCATAGAGCCTGCAAAGAAGGCGGCTGCGGCAAGAACAAGATGTTTTTTCATGATGAAATTATTAATAGGGATTAATTTGTTAGTATATTCATTCGTTTGTATTGTCGTCGGACTCGGAGGTGTTTTCATCCTCATCTTCAACAATTGTATCTGTGTCGTCATCGGCCATCTCAACCGAGAGGTCGAGTTCGGGAAGTTCCTCGCCGTCTATTGTCTGCGATTCTTCTTCGGGATCGGTAGGCACGGGGCATACAGAGGCTATTTCATCGCCACGCTTGTCGAGATTGATAAGACGTACACCCTGGGTTGCACGGCCGGCTATCTTGATGTCGGCCACTCTGATGCGGATGAGCATGCCCGAACGGTTGATAATCACCAGGTCGTTGTCGTCGTTCACGCTCTTGAATGCCACGAGTTTTCCGGTCTTTTCGGTGACGTTGATTGTCTTGACACCCATAGAACCGCGTGCGGTAAGGCGGTAGGCATCGAGCGGAGTACGCTTGCCATATCCTTTTTCAGAAACCACAAGCACGGTATTGGGCGAGTCGGGACACATGGCGATAAGGCCGATAACCTCGTTGTCGCCGGTGAGACGCATACCGCGCACACCGCTGCTCACACGACCCATTGGTCTGAGCGATGCTGAGGGGAAGCGGTTGGCCTTGCCTTCGCGGGCAGCGAGCAGAATATCGCAGCTGTCGTCTATGAGTTCAACGCCTATGAGCTGGTCGCCCTCGCGCAGCACGATAGCCTTCTTACCCTTGGCCATCACACGCGAGTACTCGCTCAGGGCTGTCTTTTTCACGACACCGTTGCGGGTGGCGAAGATAAGATAATGTGAACCGGCAAATTCGGGGTCTTCCATATTCTTGGCAGCGAGATAAGCACTTACCTTGTCGCCCGGTTCTATGTTGAGCAGATTCTGCAGGGCACGTCCCTTTGAAGTCTTTGTACCCTCGGGCAGTTCGTAAACCTTAAGTTTGTAGACGATACCCTTGTCGGTAAAGAACAGCATAGAGCAGTGCATCGAAGCTGTGTATACGTGTTCGATGAAGTCTTCATCGCGTGTCACGGAGCCGCGTGAGCCTACGCCGCCACGGTTCTGCGCACGGTATTCGCTCAAGGCTGTACGTTTGATATATCCGAGATGCGAGATTGTGATAATCACATCGTCGTCGGCATAGAAAGCCTCGGCGTTGAAGCTGCCGCCCTGATAGTTGATCTGGGTCTTGCGTTCGTCGCCGTAAGAGTCGCGAACTTCCTCGAGTTCGCTCTTTATGAGGTTGCGACATACCTCGGGGTCGTTGAGGATGAGTTCGTAACCTGCGATTTCTTCTTCCACAGCTTTGTAAGCTTCGTGAAGTTTATCCTGTTCGAGTCCCGAGAGACGCTTGAGCTGCATGTCGACCACGGCCTGGGCCTGGGGCATGGTGAGTCCGAAGCGGTCCATGAGGCGTGTGCGCGGATCTTCATCGCGGGGAGTGCTGCGAATGATCTGTATAACCTCGTCGATGTGGTCGGAGGCAATGATAAGGCCTTCGAGTATGTGGGCGCGTTCCTGCGCTTTGCCCAGACGGTACTTGGTGCGGCGGATAACCACCTCGTGGCGGTGTTCCACAAATGCCACAAGTATATCCTTAAGGCTGAGCAGCTTGGGACGTCCGTTGACAAGAGCCACATTATTTACGGCAAACGAAGCCTGCATCTGTGTCATCTTGTAGAGCTTGTTGAGCACTACATTTGAGTTGGCATCAGAACGCAGCTTGATTACTATGCGCATGCCCTCGGCATCAGATTCGTCGTTTACATCGGCTATGCCGTCGAGTTTCTTGTCGGTAACAAGGTCGGCAATGTATTTGATAAGCTCGGCCTTGTTTACGCCGTAGGGAATTTCGTGAACGATGATGGTCTCGTGGTTGGCTTCCTGTTCAATGGTTGCATTGGCACGTATAATCACACGTCCGCGGCCGGTCTCGTAGGCCTCGCGCACACCTTGGTAACCGTAGATGGTACCGCCGGTGGGGAAGTCGGGAGCGGGGATTATCTTTATGAGTTCATCAATGGTGATATCCGGATTTTCGAGCACCGCTATAGAGGCGTTGATCGACTCGGTAAGGTTGTGGGTAGGCATATTTGTGGCCATACCGACCGCGATACCTGAAGCACCGTTGACCAGCAGATTGGGGAAACGGGTGGGCAGCACGGTGGGTTCCTTGCGCGAGTTGTCGTAGTTGGGCTGGAAGTCTACAGTATCCGAATCAAGATCTTGAAGCATCTCCTCGCCCATCTTTGCAAGACGGACTTCAGTATAACGCATGGCTGCAGGGCCGTCGCCGTCGACCGAGCCGAAGTTACCGTGGCCATCTACCAGAGTATAGCGCATGTTCCAATCCTGGGCCATGCGTACTACGGTTCCGTAAATCGACGAGTCGCCGTGGGGGTGATATTTACCCATAACCTCACCCACGCAGTTTGCAGCTTTCTTATGGGGCTTGTCGGAGGTATTGCCCATTTCATTCATACCAAACAGTACGCGGCGATGAACGGGCTTCATGCCGTCGCGTACATCAGGGAGAGCTCGCGACACTATCACCGACATAGAGTAGTCGATGTAGGCCGACTTCATTTCATTTTCAATGTTTATCTTAAAAATACGGTCTTCTTCCAGCATAATAATAAGGAAAAATAAAGCGTGAGCGACCGATACTTAAAAGCATCTTTATCGCTTATGCAAATTATCTCACAAAGGTATGAATTTTTTTTGAAATACGAAATATTTCATTTTATGAAAGGCCCTAAAAACTCCAACAAAAACATAAAAAAGCTCAAGCATGCCCGTCAGTCGGCATGGAACGGGGGCAGCTTGCGGGCAAAATCCTCAAGATACTGACCAATGGTACGACCGGTCTGGGCCTTGAAGAATCGCATCAGATGATTTGACTCCGAAAAACCGTATTTATCCGATATATAAGCCACCGAGTAGTTGGTCTCGACGAGTTCGTTTTTTATGCGCACTATCAGACGGTTTTTTATCATCTGGGACGCAGTCATACCGAATTGTGCCTTGACTGCCGAATTAAGCGTCACACGGCTCACACCGAGCTTCTTGGCATACAGGTCTACGGTCTGCTTGCCTTTCATGCCTTTTTCGAGCATGCCTTTGAACCTGAAAGCTATATTGTTGTCGGTGCTTGTGGCCGTTATCTTGTAGAAATCCACGTAAGAACGGTTGAGCGAGGACAGCAGGTAGCACAGCAGCGAGCCAAGCACAGGCTCGGCATCTGAATGACGGAACGCAGATTCATTCTCAATCATTTTAAGCACAAAATCGAAGTCTTGCATCGTAGCCGCATCCACTTCCATCACAGGCGTTAACGAAGTCTGGTAATAGTAGTGCAGGCGATAGGTGAAATACTTGTCTTCCAGAAAATTAAGCAACACATCTTCCTTAAAGACGAGGTAATGAAACTTAGACCTCGACATGTCGAGATGATAGCAATGCCGCTGACTTGGCGAGATAAATACAACCGAGTTGTCAGAGACCACCACTTCCTTGTCATTTATCCAAATCTGCCCCGCACCCTCGCTGAAAAATAAAATTTCGAAAAAATCAGTCGAATACAGCTTATTTTCAAAGAAATATCCGGGATATGAGTCTCCGTCTCCCGATTTTATCAGAATTTCTGATTCGGGTGCTATGGAGCAGAACCTCAGATTTTCTATTTCAGTATGAATGTGCGCCATGAATGTTTTTGCCACAAAGATAACACATTTTTATCAAAATGGTATCTTCAGACTCGCGTTTTTACAAATTTGTTCCAAACTCTCTGTTATCCGTTGATATCTCAATACATTCCTCATCAGCCCCGGGCCGCTCAAAATTTGAGAAGAACCGCGCGAGTTGCACCTCGTCAACAATCTGGTCGTCAGGTCCCGAACCGGCACGGGCGGCAAGCCTGAGGCTCAATACGTCGAGCGGTACGTTCATGTACACCAGCACCGGTTTTACCCCCAGCGGTGCCACAGCCCGGCGCAGCCGGTCGCGCTTGGCCCGCTTGCACATCGTGGCATCCACTACCACTCTGTGGCCTTCGCGCAACAGACCGCAGGCCGCTTCGACAAGCTCGTCAAACACGCTCTCAAATACAGGCTTCTGCCGCTCAAACGGTAGTGTGGCAAATGCGTCGCCATGCTTATCCCATATCATACGGTCAAGCGACAGATGAACGAAGCCGGCCGAACTGAGTGTGCGGGCAAAGGTGGTCTTACCCGAGCCGCTCACACCGCACATCACCACAATCCGGCATGAGGATAGTGAAGCTGCGATATCCATGAGTCAGACTGTAGGAGCTACGGGTTCTATGTGTATCAGTTCATAGACCTGTGAACCAAGGCCCAGTTCCTCGGCATAGTCAAGCAAATGGGTGGCGTTGCGCGACTCTATGCGTTCGATAAGATGCACCTTGCCCGGATCGGCGGAGTTATACACCATATCGACACAGGCTCTGTCGAGAGCCACGGGGTCGAGCGATGCAAGTATGCCAATATCCTGCATCTTCACCGGCTCCGGCTCGGCCACACAGTCGCAGTCAACCGACAGGTTATTGGCAACGCTGATGTACAGTATATTGTCGCCGGCCTTGTCAAACACCGATTCGCAGGCCTCGGCCATAGACTCGAGAAAATCATTCTGAGGGGGCACATTTTCCCAATCCACGGGCACCGTACGCGACTTACCGGCGGTGTGAATCCAAGCCTTGCCGGCGGCCGATGCCATACCGATAGCCACATTTTTAAGCGCCCCGCCAAAGCCGCCCATAGGATGGCCCTTGAAGTGCGACATGACGACGGTAAAGTCATAATTAAGCCAATTCTTGCCTACATAATTTTCCTTGAGATGCCGGCCATTGCGCACGGGGAGTGCTACGTCGCCCTCTCCGTCCATAATATCTACCTCGGCAATGGCAGTGAAGCCATGTTCGGCGGCGGTCTGCATGTGGTCGGATACATTGCAGCGGCGACCGTCGTAAGCGGTGTTGCATTCCACTATGGTACCGTCGACAAGATGCACGAATTTCTTAATGACATCCACGCTGAGGTGATTGGGATTTCCGGCCTCGCCGGTAGAGAGTTTTATGGCAACGCGTCCCTTGGGCTCGCGTCCAAGAGCCTTATACACCTTTACAAGGTTGTCGGCGGTGATACGCTCACAAAAATAGACTTTTGAAGGAGATTTCTGAGTATTCATAATATGTAGGTTATTAAGCAGGAAGATGCGAGAATGCCTTGCGTTGCACTATGAATGCCGCGCCGAGCACAAGAATGCCGGTTATAGCCCATGTAATGGGATATATCGACAGCAGCACGGAGAAGTCATTGTAGCGCGGCGCCACTGTGAACACCCACAGGAGCCGCAGCACGCAAGTACCGAATATGGTAAGGAGCATCGGAGTCATCGAGTATCCGAGACCACGCATGTATGCTCCGCCTATCTCGTAAGTACCGGCTATACACTGGTACAACAGCACGGTGTGCATGCGCACCATGGCATAGTGATACACCATTTCATTGTCGGTAAACACACTTATACATGCCTTGGCCTGCCATACTATCAGACCGTTGGCAATAGCCGCACCTATCACAGCCATAAGCATTGATATGCCGAATACACGCTTGCAACGTGCCGGCTGTGACGCCCCGTAGTTCTGACCTGTAAAAGCTATTGTCGCCGCACAGAAGGCTGTGACAATGTAATAGCAATAAGCCTCGTAGGTGACAGCCGCCGCCGACCCTGCTATGGCGTATGAGCCATAGCGGTTGATGGAGGTCTGTATGAAGATATTTGAAAATGAGAACACCATGCCCTGCAGACCGGCAGGAATACCTATCTTGAGCATCTTTGACAGATCGCGGGTACTCACCTTCATTTCCCTGAGTTTCAAAGTATACGGGTCGGGCAGACGCATCAATATCCATACAAGGATGCCTGCGTTCACCGCGTTTGCGATAACCGTAGCGATGGAAACACCGTCAACTCCCATCCCGAACTGCGACACAAACAGCCAGTCGAGCACCGCATTGACCGCCGTAGCCGCCACAAGCGAGTAGAAGGGGCTGCGTGTATCGCCTATACTGCGCAATATGGCCGACCCGAAATTGTATATCATCATGAACGGCATTCCCAGAAAGTAGATACGCAGATACACAGTGGCCAGGTCAATAACATCGGCCGGAGCTTCCATCATCTCAAGAATAGGCCTTGCCACACATACACCGATACCGAGCAGCAACAGACCACTGATAATGGACACAATGCCCACAGTTGCCACCGCACGGCGCACACCGTCTTTATTCTTCTGACCTATATAATTTGCAATCACCACGTTGGCACCAACCGCTATACCTAAAAACAGATTCACAAGTATGCTTATTATCACGCCGTTGCTGCCTACGGCTGCCATAGCCTGCGAGCTTGAATATCGGCCTATTACAGCCACATCCACCGCATTAAACGATTGCTGTAATATGCCGCTCGCCATCAATGGCAGGGCGAACACCAATATTTTCATAGCCATGGGGCCATGAAGCATATCAACTCCGGTTGACTTATCAGTATTCATAAGATGAGTGTTTTTTGCAGCTGCAAAGTTAATCATTTTTTGTTATGTGATGAATTTTTTGTATTTTTGCAGTCAAATTTAGGAATCCCTTATGAAGATATTAGTAACCGGTACCAATGGTCAGCTTGGTCGTGAACTGCACGACATTCTCGAAGCACGACAGAGCGGCATCACAACCTATGTCGACCTTGATGAACTCGACATCACCGACCGTGCTGCCACCGAAGCGTTTTTGCGCTCAGGCGAGTTCACACATATTATAAACTGCGCTGCATACACCGCAGTAGACCGCGCCGAGGAAGAGAAGCTTCAGTGCGCTTCAGTCAATATAGACGGCATAACCAACCTGGCTCGTCCTGCCGATGAGCTGGGAATCAAGATTGTACACATTTCAACCGACTACGTTTTTGACGGACGTACGTATCGTCCGTACACCGAGAGCGACAAGGTGAATCCCGTATCGCAGTACGGCACCACCAAGCGCAAGGGCGAGACCGCACTGCTTGGCCTTGCACCCGAATCGGTGATAATCCGCACCGGATGGCTCTACTCGCCCCACGGCAAGAATTTTGTGAAAACAATTCTAAAACTGAGTTCTACAGAATCATCGCTCAGGGTTGTATGCGACCAGGTAGGCACTCCCACATACGCCCGCGACCTTGCCCAGGCCATAGCCACAATAATATTCGCACGCCAGTGGACTCCGGGCATCATCAACTTCTCAAACGAAGGAGTATGCTCGTGGTACGACTTCGCAGTAGCCATACAGCGTATAGCCGGAATCTCAGGTTGCCCCATACGCCCGTGCCACTCGGCCGATTACCCCACCCCGGCCCAACGTCCATTCTACTCGGTACTCGACAAGAGCCGTTTCCGTGCCACCTACTCCACGCCTATCCCCCACTGGGAGGAGTCGCTCGTTCATTGCATCAACCGCATTTTAAAATAATTTTCCGTAAAGCCAATGGCCCAGATTAACGACGAAATAGCGCGCCGGCGCACATTTGCCATCATCTCACACCCCGACGCGGGAAAAACTACCCTCACTGAAAAATTGCTTCTTTTCGGCGGCGCGATTCACATTGCCGGTGCCGTAAAATCAAATAAAATCAAGAAAACCGCCACATCCGACTGGATGGAAATCGAAAAACAGCGCGGTATCTCGGTGGCTACATCTGTGATGGGCTTTGACTACGGCGACTATAAAATCAATATTCTCGACACTCCGGGTCACCAGGACTTTGCCGAAGACACATACCGCACACTCACCGCAGTTGATTCTGTAATCATCGTGGTCGATGTGGCAAAGGGTGTGGAACAGCAGACCCGCAAGCTCATGGAGGTGTGCCGCATGCGCAATACCCCCGTGATAATTTTCGTAAACAAGCTCGACCGCGAGGGCCGCGACCCGTTTGACATCCTCGACGAGCTCGAATCTGAACTCCACATAGGCGTGCGCCCCCTGAGCTGGCCCATCAACATAGGCGCCAAGTTCAAGGGCGTGTACAACATCTACGAAAATTCACTCGACCTGTTCACCCCCGACAAGCAGAAGGTGAGCGAACGTGTGGAAATAGACGATGTGAACGACCCGCGCATAGACAATGCCGTGGGCGAGGTTGATGCTGCCAAACTGCGCGAAGATCTTGAACTCATCGAGGGCGTATATCCCGAATTTGACGTCAACGACTATCTCGAAGCCAAGATAGCTCCGGTATTCTTCGGCTCGGCTCTCAATACATTCGGTGTGAAGGAATTGCTTGACTGCTTTGTGAAGATAGCACCCTCGCCACGCCCCGTCAATGCCCTGGAACGCACAGTGAATCCTGAGGAAGAGGCATTCTCGGGCTTTGTGTTCAAGATTCATGCCAATATGGATCCCAACCACCGCTCGTGCATCGCGTTCGTCAAAATCTGTTCAGGCAAGTTTGAGCGCAATGAGCCATACAAGCAGGTACGCTCCGGCAAATTCCTGAAATTCTCGGCTCCCACCGCTTTCATGGCTCAGAAAAAGAGCATTGTAGACACCGCATGGCCCGGCGATATAGTAGGCATACCCGATACCGGCAATTTCAAGATAGGCGACACCCTTACCTCGGGTGAGGAAATCCACTTCAAAGGTCTGCCCAGCTTCTCGCCCGAGATGTTCAAATACATTGAAAATACCGACCCCATGAAGAGCAAACAGCTCGAAAAGGGCATACGTCAGCTTATGGACGAAGGTGTGGCCCAGCTGTTCACCAATCAGTTCAACGGCCGCAAAATCATCGGTACCGTGGGCCAGCTGCAGTTTGAGGTAATACAATACCGCCTGCTCCATGAGTATGGCGCACAATGCCGCTGGGAACCCCTGTCGCTCTACAAGGCCTGCTGGATTGAAAGCGACAACGAAGAGGCTGTGGCCAACTTCAAACGCCGCAAACACCAGTTTATGGCTACCGATAAGGAAGGACGCGATGTATTCCTGGCCGACTCTTCTTACGTGCTGCAGATGGCACAGACCGACTTCCCCGAGATTAAATTCCATTTCTCAAGCGAATTTTAACCGATAACGATTTTAACCGATAACGTAAGGCTCTGCTTTTTTTGATTTTTTAAGGTAGTGGAACCAAAATATTTTACTACCTTTGTTTTCAGTAAAAAAAGTGAGGTCAAAATCCTCATTATTGCAAGAGATTATTAAACAAAATCTAAAAACCATATAAAAAATACAATAAAGACAATGAAACCTTACGTTCTTGGCATTGACATCGGTGGCACCAATACCGTGTTTGGTTTGGTAGATGCTCGTGGCGCTGTCATTGCAAGCGGTTCAATCAAGACCCGGAAACACAGCGACTTCAACGCTTATATTGAAGAATTGCACACAGCTGCCATGCAGCTTATCGAGGCTAATGATGCCGTAGACAAAGTTCACGGTATAGGTATTGGCGCGCCTAACGCCAACTACTTCACCGGCACAATCGAGGAAGGCGTTAACCTGCCCTGGCCCACCCCGCTGCCTTTGGCCAAAATCGTAAGCGAGAAATTCGGTATTCCGGTAGCAGTGACCAACGACGCCAATGCCGCCGCTATAGGCGAAATGACATACGGCGCAGCCCGCGGCATGAAGGACTTCATAATGATCACCCTCGGCACCGGCGTAGGCTCGGGTATCGTGATCAACGGTCAGGTGGTATATGGCCACGACGGATTTGCCGGCGAGCTCGGCCACATGATAGTCAAGCGCAACAACGGACGTCTGTGCGGCTGCGGACGTACAGGATGCCTCGAGGCTTACTGCTCTGCCACAGGTGTGGCACGCTCGGCACGCGAATTCCTTGAAGTAAATCCCCTCGAACCCTCTTTGCTCCGCAATATCCCCATCGACGAGATTACCTCAAAGGACGTGTACGATGCAGCCATGCAAGGCGACAAAATCGCAAAAGACATCTTCGAATATACAGGCACCATTCTCGGCGAAGCTATGGCCGATATGATGGTATTCTCATCGCCCTCGGCTTTTGTGCTCTTCGGCGGTCTTGCCAAGAGCGGCGAGCTCCTGCTCAAGCCCCTGCGCAACGCCATGGAAAAGAACATGCTCGGCTGCTTCAAGGGTAAGGCCAAAGTGCTTCTTTCAGAACTTAAGGAAGCCGATGCCGCCGTACTTGGTGCAAGCGCATTAGGCTGGGAAGCCAAGGCACCTGATGTTCCCGCCGGAGCATCCACTCCCGTTCTTCCGTAATCATACAATAAATAAAATATCAAAGCCCGCGGCATTTCAAAATTCGCCGCGGGCTTTTGATATTTTAGAAACGATTTGATTTATTTTTTGCTGATGCGGAAGATTGTACCTTCGATGAGCGAGGCATAGATATCGCCGGTTGTGGGGTCAACATCAAAACCGTTTACCTCGCCTGCCCCAAGCGGCAGCTGCCACAGCACCTTGCGGGCTACGGGGTCTACGGCGGTGACAATGCCGCGGCGCGAGCCGGCATACACCACTCCGTCTTTTTCGAGAACTATGCAGGGGGCATGCTCATAGCCAAGGCCCATGTCGAGGGTCCAGAGTTCGCTGAAGGCAGGGGCTGTGGCATCCACGGCCACGAGTTCACCGTCCATAGTCTTGGCATAAACGGTTTTGCCGTCCTCGCTGTGTCCGAGAGCCTCGCGGTAGCGATGCGAATTGTCGCGCCAGATAGTCTTGCCGGTAGCCCGGTCAATTGCTGTCATGTAGCGGTCGGGAGCCACGATGATCACCTTGTCGCCGGCTATTACAGGAACCACGTTGCCCGGGCCGAGCAGATTGTTGGTTTTGCCGTTGTTCCATACCCAGCGCAGTTTGCCGGTTTTCAAATCCAGGCATCTGAGGTTTGTGTCCCAGGCTCCGAACACGAGGTCGTCGCCGTCGACTGCCGGTGCCGCCTGGCAATAGTTGAAAATGGAGTCATACTCCCAACGCACTTTGTAATTGCGGGGGTCGCGCAGTTCGATGCGCTTATAGCCGCCCTGCACCCACCCGCGTGGCGTCATTACGCCATCGGCCACGTATGGGCCTTCTTTTGAAGGAAGGGTCTTCAGTTTGCCGTTTTTCTCATTATATATAATAATGCCGTCGGAGCATGGAAATGCAACTTCGCCGGGCTTCACCACCAACGGACGTGCGAATATGGGAGCCGAGGTTTTGAAAACGAAGTTCTCGACGCTGTCGCGCTTGCTCACGGCCTTTATCTCGCCGAGCGAGTTGCCGAAGTATATATTATTACCGTCCACGGCAAGGCGTGTGAACACCGAGCCCTTGTCGGACCAGACCTGCTTGACATCGAAGCCGGCGGGCGAGGTCCACTGCGGTTTTGTATATTCTATTTTCTTGTAGTCAGTAGCTACGGGGTATGCGATTTTGGGGACGGGATTTTTGCCTATGGACTTTTCGTAGATATGAATCCACTGCGGATCTATATCAATGATTGAGTAGCCGTAGTCGCCGTTGCGCATGTCGAGCGCTCTGACCATAGCACCGGGCAGCGCACCGTCTACATTGCCGGCTGTATAGGGAATAAAACGGTGATAGTGGCCGTTGATGTGGGCTATCACGGGAAATTCGGCCAAGGTAGCCGCATATTCGGCAAAGTTGTCGAGGTCGCTGTTGAGCGGATAGTGGTTCACCGAAAGTACTTTTTTGCCCGGAGTCACGCGCTCGCGCAGGGTATAGCGCAACCATGCGAGGTCTTCGGTCTTGATGTGGCCGTCGCCCATCTTCATATATGGGCCGCAGTTTATGGCAACCACAATCAGCGAATCTACCTCGGCTACAAAGCGGTCGTTGCCCCACAGATTGAGGAATGTGGCTGTGGCCGACTGACTCCAGGTGGAGTCGTGGTTGCCGGGGATGACGTACAGGGGATGTGAGATGGAGTCGAGTATAGCCTTGACATTTGCAAGCTCGATGTCGGAACCCTCGTTGGTCAAGTCGCCGATCATCATTACCATATCGTAATTATCAGAGTTTATCTCGCGTACCGCCTGACGCAGCTTTGGCTCGGAGGCGTTGCCGGGAGTAATGTGCACGTCGGAGAGCACCGCTATCCGCTGTGCGGTGGCAGCAAATGCCACAAAAACAAATGTGATGATTAAAAAAATCTTTTGTAAGTTTTTCATAGTAATAATGATAAAATTTCAATGCAAAGATACTACTTTTTTAACATCCTGTAGTCCTACAAGCCGCATTATTTCAAGTGTTGAATCCATAATTTTTATTACCGAAAAAAATTTTGTAAAAAATTAAGTTAATGCCGAACCTTTCTTAACAAGCGCTTGTTACTATTACAAATTGATTACAAAACAAGAAACAAAACAAAATCTCTAAAACTAAAAGATATGAAAAAAATCGCATTAGTCTTAGCTGTTGCTATCAGCTCATTCTCCGTTATGGCTCAAAACGTTGCCAAAAACGAACTCAAACAGCTCCAAGCCTTCTTGGCTCAGCCGGCTCAGGAAGCCGCAACAAACGCCGAAGCTCTTAAGATCACCGATACCAAGAACGTAGCTTCCTGGGAAGGCGTTACAGTAAGCAACGGCCATGTAACTGCCATCGACTGGAAAGGCAAGAAACTCGCCGGTACACTCGACCTCTCAGGTTTCTCGGCTCTCACCACCCTCGATGTATCCCGTAACCACCTCAGCGTACTCGACCTTGCAAACGACGCTGCTCTTACCGAAGTCAACGCCTCACGCAACCGTATTACCGAGCTCTCAATCGCAGGATGTAAGCAGATTGTCAAGCTTACTCTGAACAACAACCGCCTGCCCGACATCACCATTGATGCAGCACCCGTGATCAAGAACATCAACATCGCCTCAAACTATCTTGTTTCGCTCGATGTCAGCAACTCCTCTACTCTCGAAACCCTCAACTGTCAGTCCAACCATCTTGAAAACCTGAATGTTGCCAACTGCACCAACCTCAAGAACCTTTATTGCGGCTACAACAAACTCAGCTCTTTCACCATCGCAGGACTCACCTCTCTGAAGAACCTCAATGTTGACGACAACAATCTCTCAAACATGATTGTTTCAAAACTTCCTTCTCTCGCATTCTTCGTTTGCTCCGACAACAACATGCAGACCCTCGGTGTACGTGAATGCCCCGCACTGCTCGACCTCGTTTGCTCTTACAACAACCTCACCGACCTCAGTGTAAGCGACTGCCCGCAGCTCCAATTCGTTGACTGCTCATACAACGACCTTACCTCACTCACCCTCAGCAACCAGACTTTCCTGCAGCGCCTTATCTGTAACAACAACCAGCTCAACATGCTTGATGTATCGTTCGACGAAAACCTCACCTACATCAACTGCCGCTACAACACCATCACCGACCTCCGTACCCAGGCTTGCCCCAACCTCTCGATGGTTGCCTGCCAGTGGAACTACTAAAAAACAAGCCTTCGGGCAAATATGACAAAATAGCAACTACACTCCTACTATAAAATTCGCATCTCTATCCCCAATTTCACTTCTCCCCTCATCTGCCGAGCAGATGAGGGGATTTTTTTGTAAACCGTTTGCGCCCAAATTTTGCCTAATACAATATTTATTTCTACCTTTGCAAGAATTTTGTATACACTCTCAAACTATCATATATACGCTGATAATGGCAAAACTGCGAAAATTTTTACGAGCATTTTTCATGACACTGCTCCTTGTGGTGATTGTGTTGCCTGCCGGTATATATATGATACTCTCCACTCCGTGGGCACAGGATAAGCTCAGAGAGGTTGCGGTAAAGGAATTGAGCGTGCTGCTGGGATCGCCCGTAGAGATAGGGCGCATAGACTACAACCCCTTCAACACCATCGCCATAAGCTCAATAACCGTAAGGGATGACAAGGGCAAAGCGACATTGGCCGTCGGTCAGTTGCAGGCAAGGTTTGAAATGGCTCATTTCCTGCGTACCGGTAATTTCAATTTCGATTACGCGCTGATTGATGCTCCGGAGGTGAATCTGTACCGTGCCGCCCCCGGCGAGCCGCTCAACATTCAGCCCATTCTCGACCGCCTTGCACCCAAAGACAAGAACAAGCCGCCTACCGAATTCAACCTCAAGATAGGCACGGTGGTGATAAGGTATGGACGGTTCAACTATGATGTGCTGTCACAGCCGGATTCAATAGCCGCATTCAATCCCAATCATATACATATAAAAGACCTGGGGCTGCATGCCTATCTGCGCAGCGCATCGCGCGACAATTATGATTTGGAACTCGAATCTTTCTCATTTTCAGAGAAATCCGGGTTCAAGCTCGATAATCTCACCGCCAAGGCCGTGCTGTCGCCTGAGCGCATATACCTGAGCGACTTCTTGCTAAAATTGCCCGAAAGCGAGGTGGCGCTGAATCCGTTAGAGCTGACAACTCCCGGTTTTATGAAAATCAAGGAGAGCCTTGAATCGAATGCGGTGGTGGTGGAGCCTGCTCAGCCCATACATCTGTCGACCGCCGACTTTGCATGTTTAGTTCCTGAATTAGGTAAAATCGACAGGCAAATCGACATTGACTTTAACATCTCAGCCAGCCTGCACAATGCCGACATCCGCCGCCTTACGATAAATGATTCACATGGTCTGGAGATAGCGCTCAGCGGCGATGTGGATAACTTTGACAATCAAGATAACCTTACAGCCAATCTCAACATAAAGCGTATAGCTGCACCGGCATCTGAGGCTGCGGCTATCACCGGAATTTTCAACCGTAAGGCAGCTGAGTACGTGCGGCGTGCCGGTAGTATTGTGGTACATGGCAAGGCCCGGGGCGACATGCGCCGAGCCGAGGCCGACCTAACTGTCAACACCGGCGGGGGAGCTATTGTAATAGACGGAGAAGTATCTTCTGCCGACAAGTTCAAGAGTATGGATTTCGCAGGAAATATTGAACTTGAGGACATTCACGCCGGAGAGATACTGCAGCAAGCCAAACTTGGCAACATCAGTCTGGCTATGGATGTGGACGGCAAGGCCAAAGGCAGGGAATTCAGCGGAAATGTGGATGCAGTGATAAACTCAGCCACATGGAACAATCATACATACGGCAACATAGCTCTGAACGCATCGCACGACGGCACCGACAGCCATCTGCGCGTTGAGTCGCCCGATCCGGCCGCCCGCTTGACGCTTGATGCGACGGGCAGCTTCATAGCCAAGGACAAATGGCTCAACCTCGTGATGCAGCTTGACAACTTCGAGCCTGCCGCGCTCAACATATCCGTGCCACGCAAGGGTCTCAAGGCTTCGGGAATGCTTACCGCCGAACTATCAGGCTCTGATATTGACGATATCGAGGGTCTTGTGCGCCTTGACCGCTTGCGGTTCAAGGATGCAGACGGCGACAGCCTTGACATCGCGCTATTCAAGGTTTCTGCATCACGAAGCTCTATGCCTGAGCAAATAGTAATAGAAAGCGATTTCCTCAATGGCAAAATCGAGGGCGAGATAAACCCCTCGACCATCCCCGCCATTGCCAAAGACTTCGCCTCGCACATAGTGCCTTCGCTTATAGAACACAGTGAAGATTTACACGAGAAACTCGAATCCGACAGTTCGCACAACGATTTCACCGCTGAATTTACCCTTGAAAACGCCGAACATCTGAGCCGGTTCCTACATCTTCCTGTACAAATCATATATCCCGTTGAGATAGGCGCAGCCCTGAGCTCACGCGACGAAAGAGCATCGCTGAATATCGACGCTCCATATCTGCAACAAGGCGACAAAATCATAGATTCGACTGTAGCCGGAGTGCTTATCGACGCTAACGACGACCGGGCAAATATATATGCCACCACCCACATGCCTACCAAAAAGGGGCCTATGACTCTGGTACTGGGTGTAAGCGGTGCAGAGAGCCGCTTTGACACCAAAATAGACTGGAATATAGACCGCAAGATTCCGCTTAACGGCAAGATAGACTTCTCGGTTCTGCTGTCGCGCGCCGAGAGCGGCAATGTATGCGTGTCTACAAACTTCAACCCCGGCCAGATAAACTTTGGCGACGAGGTATGGGAAATAGCCACTTCAACAATCGACTGGTGCGACAATCGCCTTACCATCGACAAGTTTGCACTTGCTGCCGGCGACCAAAAAATTTCGATAGACGGTGTTGCATCGCCATCGCCCGAAGACATTGTCACAATAGACCTCAAGAATATTGTGCTGATTTCAATTTTCGAGACTCTTGAAATTGACAACGCTCTGCTCACCGGTACAGCAACCGGAACATTCAAGGCATCGCAGGCCCTTTCAAAAATCCCCATCCTCACCACAGATTGTCTGCATGTAGACGATATAGGATATAATTATTGTGTGCTGGGCAATGCCGATATATCTGCAATGTGGGACAACGAAAAGCAATCATTCTACCTCGATGCTGATATTGTGAATCCGCAGGGACAGCATTCGCGCATCAACGGCGATATATTCCCCGCGGCCGAGAGCCTTGACCTCAACTTCCTTGCCGAGAACGTGAAGGTGGGATTCATGCAGCCATTCATGAGCGCTTTTGCTTCAGACATATCCGGATTCGTTTCGGGTAAGGCCCGCCTGTTCGGCACATTCCACAATATTGACATGGAGGGCGACGTATATGCCAAAGACCTGCGCCTGCGCATTGACTTCACCAATACCTACTACACTGCCACCGACTCCATACACATACGTCCGGGCCGAATACAGCTCGACGATATAACCCTGCACGATGTAAACGGCCACACAGCATTGCTCAACGGTGTGCTCACGCACGATTACTTCCACTCGCCGGTATTTGACTTCAAGATTTCTGAAGCCCGCGACTTCCTGAGCTATAACGTTACATCAAAGATTAATCCCGACTGGTACGGTACTATCTACGGCAACGGCTCCGCATCAGTCAAGGGGCGTCCGGGTGTGATCAATATCGGAGTTGACATGGCCACAGCCCCGGGTTCTACATTTACCTTCGTACTGTCAGACAGGCTTGAAGCCGAGCAATATTCGTTCATCACATTCAACGATGCCACCGTATATTCATCCGAAGAAATTCTGATGAAGCAAGACGACACGCCCGAGGTGGTAAAGGAATTCCAGGCCCGCATGAAGGCTAAAAAAGAAGACAAGCCCTCAAACTACATCATGGACATAAAGGTAGACATCACCCCCGACGCCCAGATGATACTGGTGATGGACCCCGTGGGCGGCGACCGCATAAGAGCCTTCGGTGCCGGCAACTTGCACATGACATACGACGCTATTGAAAACGACCTGCGCATGTATGGCACATACACCCTCGACCGGGGCAGCTACAACTTCACCCTGCAGGATATAATCATCAAGGACTTCACCATAAATCCTGGCAGCTCAATCACATTCCGCGGCGACCCGTATTCAGCCTCGCTCGACCTTGAAGCAATCTATCAGGTGAATGCCAACCTGAGCGACCTCGACGAATCGTTCACACAGGATAAGGATCTCAACCGCACCAACGTGCCCGTTCAGGCGCTGCTGAAGGTGACCGGCGACATGCGCCAGCCCGATATAGCATTTGACCTGGCGTTCCCTACCCTTACATCCGACACATACCGCAAAGTTCGCTCAATCATATCTACCGACGAGATGATGAACCGGCAGATAATCTACCTGCTGGCACTCAACCGATTCTATACTCCCGACTATATGTCGACCACCAAGGGCAACGAACTGTTCTCGGTGGCATCGTCAACCATAGCCTCGCGCCTGTCGAGCATGCTGGGCAAACTGAGCGACAACTGGAGCATCGCGCCCAATCTGCGCAGCGACCGCGGCGACTTCTCGGATGTGGAAGTAGACGTGGCTCTGTCGAGCCGACTGCTCAACAACCGCCTGCTCTTTAACGGCAATTTCGGATACCGCGACAAGAGCCTGAACACAAACCAGTTTATAGGCGACTTCGACATAGAATACCTGCTCACACCCCGCGGCACATGGCGCCTGAAGGCTTACAACCGCTACAACGACCAGAACTACTACGTGCGCACCGCCACCACCACACAGGGCGTGGGTATTATATTCCGCCGCGACTTCGACTCGCTTTTACCGAGCCGACGCAACAAAAAACACACGGAAAAAAGCGATACCACCAAGACATCACACACATCAGACAGTATCGCTCCCGCACAA
The DNA here is from genome assembly GCA_947072905.1 of uncultured Bacteroidales bacterium. GTDB lineage: Bacteria > Bacteroidota > Bacteroidia > Bacteroidales > Muribaculaceae > CAG-873. The sequence continues at coordinate 18,385 of CAMTKF010000020.1, read as the reverse complement.
GTAACCCCCTTACAGACAGACACAAGTAAACACATTAATACATCCGACAAAGAAAATTTCATAAAATTTAATTAAAAACCTTGGAAATTGTCTAATTTTTATATTAACTTTGTACAACAGTTATAACTACATTTTTTTAAATTATTATGAAAAGTAAAGCATGCTATGTCATCGCACTCGGCACAGCGATTGCCCTGACTTCTTGTGGCAAGAAGCTCGGCCAGTTCAGCGCCGACAACTTCACTGTCAATCCTAACCCGCTCGAACTCGTAGGCGAAAACGTTCCCGCTCAGATCACAGCCCGCGTACCCGCCAAGTTCTTCCTTAAGAACGCTGAAGTGACAGTAACCCCCTACCTCGTTTACAACGGCACCGAAACAGCTTCACAGCCCTACGCATTCCAGGGCGAGAAAGTTCGCGGCAACGCTCCCGTAGTTTCTTACGAATACGGCGGCACATTCACCATCCCCGCAAACTACGCTTACGTGCCCGAAATGAACAAGAGCGACCTCGAACTCGCTTTCACCGTAACACAGGGCAAGAAGCAGTATGTGCTTCCCCGCGTTAAAGTTGCCAACGGCGTAGTAGCCACCGCAGCCCTCACCAACGCCGGCACAGTACAGCCCGCTATCGCTCCCGATGCATTCCAGCGCATCATCAACGAAAAGTATGCTGCCGACATCATGTTCCTCATCAACAAGGCCAACATCCGCGCAGCCCAGCTCAACACAGACGCTATGGAAGAACTCCGCAAGGAAATCCTTTCAACAGCCAACGACACCGCCCGCGTACTCGCCGAACTCAACGTTCAGTCATACGCTTCACCCGACGGTAGCCTCTCTTTCAACGAACGTCTTGCTCAGGAACGCGAAACCAACACCCTCAGCTACCTCAACAAGCAGCTCAAGAAAGACAAAATCTCTGAATTCGGCGACCTCACAGCCCAATTCACCGCTGAAGACTGGGAAGGCTTCCAGCGCCTCGTTTCACAGAGCAACATCCAGGACAAAGACCTCATCCTGAGCGTTCTCTCAATGTACAAAGATCCCGAACAGCGCGAACAGGAAATCCGCAACCTTGCTAACGTATTCGAACAGCTCGCCGACCAGATTCTCCCCCAGCTCCGCTACTCACGCATCACAGCTTCTATCAACGTTATCGGTAAGAGCGACAGCGAAATCAGCAAGCTCGCCGCTTCTGATCCCAAGGCTCTCAACGTAGAAGAACTCCTCTACGCCGCCACACTCACCGACAACAACGAAGCCAAGCAGAAAATCTACGACCAGGCCGTACGCATCTACCCCAACGACTACCGTACATGGAACGACCTCGGCGTGACACAGTATGTTGACGGCGACTACGCAGCTGCTGAAGCCAGCTTCAAGAAAGCTGCCTCACTGGCAGGTGCCAACAAGCAGCCCAGCATGAACCTCGGTCTCATCGACCTCGTAAAGGGCGACTACAAGGCAGCCAACCAGCTCTTCGGTCAGGCAGCCGGTGTTGAAGGCCTCAACGACGCTCTCGGTGTATACTACCTCAAGACCGGTGACAACGCCGCTGCAGTACGCTCATTCGGCGACAGCAAGACCAACAACGCAGCCATCGCCCAAATCCTCACCAAGGACTACAGCAAGGCCAAGCAGACCCTCGCAGCTATCGCCAAACCCGACGCTACCACATACTACCTGATGGCCGTTCTCGGTGCCCGCACCAACAACGAACAGCTCGTAACAAGCAACCTCCGTCAGGCTATCAAACTCAACAAGAACCTTGCCAACCTCGCAAAGAGCGACCTTGAGTTCGCTAACTTCAACATCAACAGCGCCCTCTGATCGAATTTGAAATAAATTCAAATCATACCCCGAAAGCCCGCCCACAAGCGGGCTTTCTTCATTCACAAAGTCTCCGATAAAAAAATCACGCACACAAAAACAAACAAAATAACATCCATTCTAAAAAAAACGCCCCAAAAGCTTGCATATATCAAAAAAACATCATACCTTTGCACTCGTCAAACGGCAACCCCGTCATACAAAGGAGAGGTGGGTGAGTGGCTGAAACCACCAGTTTGCTAAACTGACGTAGGAGCAATCCTACCACGAGTTCGAATCTCGTCCTCTCCGCCAAAACGAAAGAAAGTCAAGCGTAAAGCTTGGCTTTCGTCGTTTAAGGATATGGCGAGATGAGAACGATAAGGGTTCGTCACAGCGAAGCGCTTGCGAAGCAAGAATTAATTATCTGATTAAGGTAACTTCAATCCTGACTATCTGCAATATTGTTGAACTCTCAAACCATTACGACTGATATGATAACACTTCCGAACATCGACCCGTCAATGATTGCAAATCTTTTGCTGTGGAAAAGAAAATAGAATCATATCTGCTTCGAAAATCCACCGATTTTTTAGTAAATTTGCACTTGAACATGAAAACGCTAAACGAATTTTTCATACCCGACAACGAAGTCAAGCAGCCTGATGAGCTTGATTACAGCAGAGTGGACGAATATGTCCGCTCCGCAGAGGCGTTTTCTCGCTCTACATACCAAAGCGTCTATATAATAGACTATTTCAAGCAGAATTTCCTGTATGTGTCGCCCAATCCTATGTTCTTGTGCGGACTTTCGCCGGAGCAGATGATTGATCTCGGCTACCAGTTCTATCTCAAATTTGTGCCCGAGGACGAACAGGCCCTTTTGCTCGACATAAACCGCGTGGGCTTTGCCTTTCACAATCAAATCCCACTCGAACAGCGCAAGGATTGGTATATATCATACGATTTTCATATTCTCAACGACGGCCATCCAATTCTTATCAATCATAAGCTGACTTCCCTTGCCCTGACTTCCGACGGCAGGATTTGGCTTGCCCTCTGCGTTGTGTCCGCTTCCACCCATACCACGCCCGGCCATATCGAAATGCACCATGTCGGCACCCCCGACTATTTCGCATTTAATCCCGTCACCCGTCGGTGGGATAAGAACACTATGCCGAGTCTTACCGAGGGGGAGAAGTCGGTGCTTACACTTTCAATACAAGGCTACACGATGTCGGAGATTGCCGACCGCATCTGCCTTTCGCCCGACACAGTCAAGAAATACCGTCAGCGCATTTTTGAAAAACTCGGTGTGCGCAACATATCCGAGGCTATCGCAGCAGCAGCAAATAACAAAGTTTTTTAGTGGAGAGTGGAGAGAAATAATCTAATATGATTTCCCTACACTCTCCCCTACCCCCTCTCCACTAAATAAAATCTCGGAAAGTGCTTCACATCGCGCCCCACTGCGATATTAGCCAATATCCGGGCGCAGACACAGGCTGCTGTTTGCTGCGCCTTTGCGGATTGTTCGCCCTGCTCAATCCTCGGCAATACCAAGCGTAACCAGTCGCTGTTATCAATATTCCAAAACGCACAATAACCCGACATATACTTTGCGGCACACAGGCGCACGTCGCCCTGTGCCTCAAATTCAACCTTATCATCGGGCATCACAACCATAGCCGCGCCACCCTCTATAAAATCAAACGGATATACTACCGGCAATTTGCCGCCCAAACGGGCCGATATTCCATTCATCGCCAAGTCAACCGCAATATCGGCAGACCCCGTCGGAGCTTCCATATATATAACATCGAGAAACCCGACTTTTAGCAAAGCCGTATTGATAGCGTCTGCAAATTCACCCCTGCCAACTATCATTACCCGGCAGCTCTCAATCTTATTCTTTTCTTCGCTTGTCATATCATTATTTTTATGATGCAATTATCTAATCGCGCGTGGATTATCGCCTCGGCGCTTGCTTTGCAAGAATTCAGCGCATGTAGGCTGACCACGTAGTAGGTGATCAACGGGAACAACCCGGTGCGCGTTGCCGCAGGCAGAATTATCCATCGCAAAATTAGAGAACTTCCCAAGTCAGTACCATACCCAAAAGTGTATATTTTCGCCTGCAAATGCAAACGTACACTTTTGGGTATGGCAAGGAATTTTTTGCGATAGTAATTTTGCATCAGTAAACAAAAACATCTCCAATATGAAGACAATAATAGCAATACTTATGGCACTGCTTCCAATCTTAGCATTGGCGCAGAATGGAGCTTCTGATTCAATAAAAACTCAAGAACTCAACGAAGTCGTAATAGAAGCTTCTAACCAAAGGACAAATGTAGAGGTATCGACCTACATTCCTATGGCTCGTCAGAAAAATTCCGCACAAAATGCGGTAGCTCTGCTTTCTCAGATGTCAATACCTCAGATTGACGTTGACCCCATAAATCTCGCTGTTAAAACGGCTCATGGTCAAAACGTATCTATCTTCATTGATTATATTCCGGCAACCTCTGCAGACCTTCAAGGAATGAAGACACAGGATGTCAGGAAAGTTGAATACTACACTCACCCCTCTGATGCACGTTTTCAGGGTGCCAAATATGTCATTAACTTCGTGATGCAAAAATACGAATGGGGAGGATATACCAAGCTTACTGCCGACAAATGGTTCGGTGTTAATCGTACAGAGGGGTCGCTATACTCAAAGATGACATATAAGCGGATGACCTTTGATGTATTTGCCGATGAGATATATCTTACAAACAGACATAAGGGTCTGTCATCAACGGAACACTTCAATTTTACAGACTTCAATGGAGATGGTCCAATGTCCGTTACAAGAAATTCCGACACAAAAGCGTCCCTGTATAGGAATAACAGTAATGATTTCAGCGTTCGCGCCCTATACAACACAGAGAATATACAAATCTCAAACAGAGTCTCGTACAGTCTGACAAATATTCCGCACAACGACTTGACCAATAGCTTGTCATATTCTTCCGATATATTTCCTGAATCAGAATCATCCACAATTTCATCATCTAAAGATTGGGCTTTGAACTATGTGGGCGGATATTTCTTCATGCTGTCCAAGCAGGTGGCTCTCAATATTGACGCAACCTATACTTATGGCCGTAATTCATCTAATTCAAATTTCCGCATTCCTGATGGTTTGTCTATAATCAACAATGCAAAGGAAGATGTCCATAAGCTTACGACATATCTTCACCTGACATGGAATCCAAATAAGTCAAACCAATTCTTCTCCAATTTTGGTGTTCAGCATGATTGGAACATTATCAACTACTTTGGTAATTCACCATCCAAACAAAAATATGATGTAGGTATTTATTTCCTCGGGCAGAATTATCAGCACATTTTCAATGAGAAATGGAATGTGGGAGCAGGTTTGGCATGGATCTGGGAGACAAACAGAATATCAGGCGTAAATGCTGACAACAATTTTCCTCAGACAAATATCAACGCCACATGGTCGCCCAATGACAAGAATCAACTGTACTTCACAGCCAATTACGGCTCAATGTTCCCAAATGCTTCTCAGAAAAGCCCGAATATGCTTCAGCAGGATGAGCTGATGTGGTATAAGGGAACCCCTGAATTAAAGGATTACAAGTACACCAACGCGTTGCTGTCATATACATGGTTGCCAAATAACCGTTGGCAATTGACCGCTGATGCTTATTTTGGCTATATCAAGGACAGATGTGTGACTCTTTATTCTCCCACCGGACCTGATGGAGCTATGCTGCGCCAATATTTCAACGGCGGAGACTACTATAGTGATTATATCGGTATAAACGCTACCGGAAAATTCTTTGGAGGTAAACTCGTTGCAAAACTTCGTCCTCAATTTTGGGTTCGGAAGACCACGGGCGATTATGCGTGGAGCAACAACCAATTGACTTGTACAGCCCAGCTCACGTACTATTTCGGGAACTTTTACCTATGGGGCTATTACATGACCCCAAGCAAGTATCAAGAAAATCATAGCGGAGTCATCAGCCGTACTCCTTCCAAATATCAGATTCAGATAGGCTGGGGTAAGGGAGCATGGAATATTAACGCATCCGCATATAATTTCTTCCACACCTCATGGGAGGACTATAAGGAAACATTATCGAGCGAGAATTATAGTTTTGACCGCACAACATTCGGAACACAGCACCATTCACGATATTCGGTATCTGTCACATATACCATTGGATATGGAAAGAAAGTACAACGTAACAACGAAATATCAGGTTCGGGCACTGCCGGTTCTGCAATCTTGAAATAGGACAGCTTATCATTCTAAAAAGCCTGCCCCCGACTTAGCGCCGGGGGCAGGCTGCTGAGTGAGGGTTAACTGTTTACAAATCCAAGATTTCAAAATTAGGGATATAAACGATAGAACACCCAACATATACCTTAAAATCAGCGCAATACAAGATAGAAATAAGAGAAATCATCCGAACATAGCAGGAATCTCAGAAAAATTTCGTAACTTTGCACCCGAAAATCTCTATTATAGAGAGTGAGTCCTTTTAAAAAGAATGGTTGTGATAAGCCAGCCGGTTCGATTTACTCATAGATCAGAACCAATGGAAATAACCGCGAACTTTCACGCAAAACTTTATAACTCGCAGTGGATTAGACAGATACACCACACTGCAGGACTCTAACTATTGCCTATCAGTTTAGAACAAGGCTTATGGCAGAGGAATTTGACACACCATGTTGGTTTGTATTGCGCGACCTTAAAAGGCCAAATGCGAAAGCACCTGCATACAAAGTTCTGCCGGAACTGGGCTTTGAGACATTTACCCCTATGCATTGGGTGTTAAAAGGCAAAACCACCGGAAGCACAACGCGTGAATATGTGCCATTCATCCACGGGCTGCTTTTCGTTAAATCGCTCAAATCAGAGCTTGACCCGATAATTGAAAAGACAGAAACCCTTCAATACACATACATTAAAGGTGCACGCGAGACACCGATGATCGTTCCGATAGATGATATGACCCGGTTCGTCAAGGCAGTTACAGCCTTACACTCATCGTGCATCTACTACTCCCCCGCAGACATAACCCCCGACATGCTCGGCAAAAAAGTAAAGATAGTGGGCGGAGTGATGGACGGCGCGGTAGGCCATCTGCTAAAACAAAGAGGCTCCAAGAACAAACGCCTCGTCGTACAACTCAAAGGCCTCCTCACCGCCTCAGTCGAAATCGCCGACGGATTCATACAATTGGTTTGAGGTAACCACGTGTTGCAAAATTAAAGTGCCAAGATATTAAATAGATATATAAAAGCTTGCTATTTAATACTTATTTATAAACGCAACCAAAAGTTACCTTGATATTACCAAGATTCATATTGACATCTTTTAACGACATTAAAGTATCAATAAACCAATGCAAATTATTATTGCATTCATTGGTTTTTTATTATTGATATCTCTTTATTATAATATAAAAAGATCCAGGTAATAAATAATTGGTATTAAACTGTATTCAAAAGACAAACAATTTTTTTTGTAAAATGAATCAGATAAAAGCTGGAGTACTACTGAACTATGTAATTGTTGTATTAAATATTTTGACAGGCCTATTGTACACGCCGTTTATGCTTCGCTCGTTAGGCCAGAATGAATATGGATTATATTCAATAGTTGCATCAGTAATAGCTTATTTGACATTACTTGATTTCGGTTTTGGTTCGGCAATTGTGCGCTATACAGCAAGGATAAAAGCTACCGGCACAAAGAATGACGAGTGGGAACTTTATGGCATGTTTGTTAGTGGTTATACTATAATAGGTGTGATTGTTACTATTGCCGGTCTATTACTGTATTTTAACGTCGATAGGATGTTCGACCGAACGATGTCTCTTGAAGAACTTCATCAAGCCCGAATCATGATGGCATTGATGGTGGCAAATCTCGCGGTTTCATTCCCATTCAGTGTATTTGGCTCTATAATTACAGCATACGAGAAATTTGTGTTCCAACGAGTAGTAAGCATTATACGCATCGTGTTATCAACGGTCGTACTTATTACAGTATTACTAATTGGATACAAAGCAATTGGGCTTGTTATTGTTCAAACTATTTTCAGCATACTTAATCTTGTAGTTAATTATTTATATTGTAAATATAAGCTGAAGATTAAGGTTTATTTTCGCAATTTTAAGATCGCGCTCTTTAAAGAGATTATGGTTTTTAGTTGGTGGAATTTCCTGGGGGCTATTGTAGATAGAATTTATTGGTCTACCGGCCAATTTGTTTTAGGAATATATAGTGGTCCTGCGAGTGTGGCAGTCTTCTCAGTAGCAATATCGCTAATGTCAATGTATCTTACCTTGTCCACATCATTTAATTCCGTTCTTCTACCAAAAATCACGACTTTAGCCACAGATTCAAAAAATGATTGCGAAATCTCGAATATTTTTTTGAAGACCGGAAGGCTGCAATTTTCAGTTCTTGTTTTGATAGCTTGTGGTTTTAGTGTTTTTGGAAGTGCATTTATCAGAATTTGGGCCGGTACGGACTACTCTAAATCATTTGTCATTACGCTAATGTTTTTTCTTGTCTTAATCTGCCCGTTGATACAAAATGTCGGACTTGTAATTTTACAGGCACGAGGACAACAGAAATTCAGGTCTTTATGCTATTTATTTATCGCTATTTTCAGCCTGATTTTCCAGGTAATTTTGACTAAACATTTTGGAGTTATAGGCTGTGCCACTGCAGTTACAGGAGCTTTATTTATCGGACAATGGATAATTATGAATATTTACTATTCGCATGTACAACATCTTGACATCCGTAACTTTTGGAAAGAGATAACAAAGATGTCAATAGCTCCGATATTTGTTACACTAATTGCATTATTTACATTTAAATTTTACGATATAACTAATTGGGGAACCCTTGCAGTCTGCATAGCTATTTATTTGGCTGTTTATATACCAACATTTTGGCGTTATAGCTTAAACGATTATGAACGTGGACTTGTATCTATCCCTATACGAAAAGTTTTTCCAAAATTCTAATGAGCAACCAACGTATTGCATACTTTGACTTTTTACGTGGCATTGCCATAATTATGGTGGTAGGAATACATACATTTTCTTTAAGCTATTCTGACAAATTGCCATATATGTTAATGCGACAGATTTTGAACTGTGCTGTTCCGTTGTTTCTAGCTTTATCTGGTTTCTTTATTGCTAAAAAAGACCTGTCAACACCTGAACGTTGTAAAGCATTTTGGAAAAGGCAAATTCCAACCGTATACATACCATGCATAGTCTTCTCATCGGGATGGTTTCTACTCGAAATGCAATTCTCTAAATTGGACAATTTACCCATTAATATATTCAATCTCGTTTTCTGTGGCTTTTCTATATATTATTTTATAGCACTGATAATACAGTTCTATATTCTTGCACCAATTCTACTAAAATACAAAGATTCCTCAACAGCTCTCATCGTTACAGGTGTAATCTCGGCAATATGTATAACTGTGGTTTCATACATTTTATATGTTAAACAACTAAAGATAGGTCTCATCTTTTATGCAGGACCTTGTGTGTTATGGATTTTCTTTTTTATGTTGGGAATTTATATTTCTTTCCATCGACAAAGATTTTCTTTACCTGTCTCTTTGGCTGTAATGTTTATAGGATTTGTCGCGTCTGTTGCTGAGAATTATTATTTCAAAACATATCACACCGGCGGGATAGGCATAAAGCTGAGTTCTTTCATTTTTTCTACCGGCGTTATATTAAGTTTACTTTCTCCAAAGACAGAAAAAAGATATAAACAAAACTATCTGACCAGAATAATTCTGCGAATAGGAGAGATATCTTTTGGTATATACTTCCTGCATATGTATGTAAAATTAGGGTTGGAATATCTTTATTTCTCTAATAATTGGTTTCTTGACTGGTGTTTGATTCTAATTATATCATCGCTTATTATATTAATTTCAAAGTCAATATTTTCATTTAAAATTAACCAAACACTTTTCGGATTCAGATGAGAATATTCACATTCGAAAATTGCGATAAATATATACGATCTCGCAGTTCTGCCGGAGGTCTTTTTTCTGCGTTAGCCGAAAATACTATTAATCATGGAGGAGTTGTATATGGTGTTTCATTTGACCCGAATTGGGAACCTTGTCATTGCAGAATTGATTGCGCCTCCAAAATAGACAAGCTCCGTGGCAGTAAGTATGTTTTTACAAATATCAGCAAATGTTTCCCTCTGCTGTCAGACGATATTGCAGCCAATCGGACAATCTTGATTGTCGGCACTCCATGTCAAATTGCTTCCGTTCGGAAAAAATTTGGAGATAATGATAATTTATTGCTCGTGGAAGTTGTATGCCATGGTGCTCCTGACCCTAAATATTGGAATATTTATCTCAACGAATTGCTCGCCAGCCAGCAAAAAACACGCGCCGATATAGTCTCAATCAGTTTTCGCGATAAGACTAACGGATGGAAAAACTACTCGGTGCGTATAGACTTCAAAGATGGTACCAGATTCATTCAGAGTCATCGCAACAACCCATATATTCTTGCCTTCATCTATGATTATACTCTCAAATCCGGTTGTTCAAAATGTCCGTTCAAATACCCAAATAGTAAAGCAGACATATCCATGGGCGACTTTTGGGGAATAGAGTCTCTCGCTCCCGAAATAGACAACAATCTTGGCACTACAATAGCTATTTCCAATACCTCGAGAGGCGAGGACGCCTTATCCGGCATTGCTACACCAATTACACTTTCCGTAGAAGACGTGGCAAGATTCAACCCGGCAATAATTAATGCACCCAATACTCCATCAAATATTTTAGAATTTGAACTTGCGGTTGATAAGGAAGGGTTTAATACTGCTGTAAATAAGTTCCTAAAGTTCATATTGGATAGTAGAAATAAGGGTATTTCTATGCGTTATAGGTTATATTGCCTTCTACGTAAAATATTTGCCATTTTCAAAAAAGGATGATCTCAAACGAAGATTTAATTTCCGTTATTATACCTGTATACAATGTTGAAAAATATATTGACAGGTGCTTGGGTTCAATAGTTTCTCAAGATTATCATAAAATAGAAGTGATACTTGTTGATGATGGCTCTACTGATAATTCACCGGCAATATGCGACAAATGGGTATCCCTATATCCTGATAAAATAAAGGTCTTTCACCAAAACAATCAAGGTGCATCTATAGCTCGTAAAAACGGCATAAGGGCCGCAAATGGGACTTACCTCACATTTGTAGATAGTGATGACTACGTTCATCCACAGTATGCATCTGCTTTATACCAGGCAGCTATCAATAATGGAACCAAAGTTGCCGTATGTCCATTTCGTAAAGTTGCTTTAGGGAAGGATTATGAGTATGACACGATAACGCCCTTAGAATTCGATGTTTTAAATTCTCAAGAACTATTCGCTCGTTTTTTTAAGTATGAATTCTGGGGCTTTGGGGGTGGTATTTATCATACGACGCTATTTAAAAATATTCTATATCCAGAAGCAACAATTAACGAAGACTATTATGTAAAGGCTCAGATTTTTTCCAAATTGGATAAAATAGGATATTGCCCACATCCATTATATACTTACGAAATTCATCCGGGTAGTCTTTCCAATCTTAAATTATCAAAAAGGGCACTTGGTGAATTTGATAATGCTGTGGCAACATGGAGGTTTATTTGTGATAATTTGCCACAATACAATAATCCCTCATTGGCAATAGCATCAGAATCTGCATGTAAGTGGATGGGAGCATTAAATAAGGTTGTTGTTGATAAATCAACCGTTTTTGCCGAATATCAAGAACGAATAAGAACATTTGTAAGTCATAACTTCTTCAGCATACTATTTAATGGCAAGTTTTTATGGAAGATAAAAATAGTATTGCTGTGGGAATATATAAAGTGTTGGTTTAAATGAAAAGGATCTTATTTGTAAACGGAAATCTTGCGGTTGGCGGCGTAGAACGGGCACTTGTCAGTCTGTTAAAAGGATTAAGGGATGAGGATTATGACATTGATTTACTTCTATTACAACCCGGCAATAATTATCTAAACGAGATTCCCAATTATATCAATGTCATTCAAAAGAATATAACTAATGCTTATGGACCTATTATTGAAACTTTTACCAAAGCATTAAAAAGATTTGATACTTTTACTATTGCTTTAAGGATTTGTTTGTTGCTTGGATATCCATTACTGAAGTTCTTAAGAAGAGCATTTGGAATAAAAAAACATTATGACATTGCTATTTCATTCCGACCAGGCATTTGTGAAGATATTGTGCTAAACATGGTTTCTGCCAATAAAAAATACACCTGGTGGCATCATGGCGATTTTAATATTGGTATCCCTCACGAAAAAATTGTTGGAAATTGGATTAAATTTGACAAGATAATAACGGTCTCAAAAAGCATAGCAACTAAAATATGTGATTTAGACCCCAGATTGGTTAATAAAGTCACGATTATACCTAATATCATAGACAAACAAAATATAATTAAAAAAGCAGGAAAAGTATCACCATACCAAAACACAGAAAGCTTTAGAATCATAACAGTAAGCCGACTCTCTAAGGAGAAAAACTTATCTCTGATAATTCCGTGTGCTAAAGAACTGAAATGTAAAGATTTTAATTTTGAATGGAATATTATAGGGAATGGAGACATCCGTGGAGAACTTGAGGCATTAATTCATAAAGAAAATTTAACGAAAGAGATAATAATTCGGGGACAGAAGGACAATCCTTATCCATGGATTAAATATGCAGATTTAATGATGCATCCTTCAAATATCGAATCATTTGGCATCGTATTACTCGAATCAATGGCACTTGAAACGCCATGCATCTCTGTTCCATCACTCGGAGCAATTGACTTGATTAACGGTAAAAACGGATTATTGGTTAAGAGTAATCCCGAAGAAATTGCAATTCATATACAGCATTTAAAAGATAATCTAAACCTAAGAACTGAAGTTATCGAAAATGGAATAAGTACAATAGATAAATTCAGCCCCAGTAAGGTTATAAACATATTTAACGCACTATTAAAATAATGATTAAGCACAAATTTAAAGTATTTCTTGAAAAATGTGGAATTATCCATCAACCTGCTCATGACAACATTGTAGATTATCACCGCAGTAGAGGTGTGATTATTGGAAAAAATGTAGATATAATTGATTCATATCTTGATGGTTGTCATGGAGCGCTGATTACTATCGGGGATAATGTGACTATTACCGGAGCTCGAATTTTGACACATGATGCAAGTACAAAAAAATTTTTAGGTTATAGTAAGATCGGACTAGTTACAATTGGCAACAACGTATTTATTGGAAATGGTGCGATAATTCTGCCGTCTACATCTATTGGCGATAATGTTATAATTGGAGCAGGTACTGTAGTCGCTAATGATATTCCAAGCAATAGTGTAGTAGCAGGAAATCCAGCTAAAATCTTATGTACTACATCAGAATACCTGAAACGCAATAAAGAGCGTATGGCAAGTAAAGATACTTATGTATCAAATCAACTTTTTTGCGAAAGATCAAAGAATGATTGGTCGACCTTAAAAAAGATGTTACGTGAACACAAATACGGTTTTGATTTATGAAAAATGTTTTGTTATACGCCAATGGTAGTGCCGGCAATCACGGATGTGAGGCCATAACACGCTCACTAATTAAAATTTTGAATCTTCAATATAAACCAATAACATTAACAAAAAACACAGAGGAAGATATAAAATAAGGTCTTTCAACTATCGTTAGATCAATAAATGTTTCCAATATACAAAGCAGGGGCTTAGAATTCCTTAAATGCTACCTTAATCTAAAATTAAAGGGTGATATTTACTCATTAGATTTGTTCCCCTATTCAAATTTTTTAAAAAAGTTAAAAAGACATAACATAATAGATTTGGCAATTAGTGTAGGTGGTGACAACTATTGCTATGGAGGAGCAGAGTACTATGGAAAACTTGATACTATTTTTCACAATCAAAAAATCAATACTGCATTAGTAGGATGTTCAATTGAGCCGGATATTATTTACCAACCTAATATAGTAGATGCTTTGAAAAAGCATAAAGCTATCATCGCACGCGAAAGTATAACATTTGCTGCTCTTAAAAATGCAGGATTAACCAACATACATCTCATACCCGATCCTGCATTTATGTTAAACAGTATCGAAATGCCTCTCCCATCTGAATTTATAGAGGGCAATACAGTTGGTATCAACCTTAGTCCACTTGTAGAAGATCTTTCATCTGGTGGTAATATTGTTTACAAAAATGCAGAGAATCTAATATCCCATATTTTGGCGACTTCAGAAATGGGTGTATGCCTGATTCCTCATGTAATTTGGAATCATAGCAATGATTTGATGATACTTTCTCCCCTTTACGAGAAATTTCGGCATACCGGACGAGTTTCGCTAATTCCTGACTCCCCGGCAGAAGTGCTTAAAGGGTATATTTCCAGATGTCGCTTTTTTATAGCTGCACGCACTCATGCATCTATAGCTGCCTATTCAACCGGAGTGCCAACATTTGTACTTGGCTACTCTGTAAAAAGTCGGGGAATAGCACGCGACATATTTGAAAATGAAACCGATTATGTAAAACCGACCAAAGATTTTAAAACCAATCACGAACTAATTGACGCGTTTGAATTTTTAAAAACTCATGAGTCTGAGATATCGGTTCAACAGCAGCATTATACTTCTGAAGCAAAACGCAAATTGAAAACATTACCCAATATTTTAGGGATTGAATAATGTCTAAACCTCGGATTTTAATACTGATGCACTATCTGGAGTTAGGTGGTGCTGAAATGGCTCTCATTGGCTTGCTTCAAGCATTAGATCCCCATAAAGTAGATGTTGATCTGTTTATATATAGCCATCAAGGGGCTTTGATGAAGCATATTCCTAATTGGGTTAATTTGTTGCCGGAACATCCTGCTTACTCAGTAATTGAACGCCCAATGAAAGAAGCTGCTTTAAAATGTCAGATAGGTGTGTTGATCGGCAGACTTTTAGCTAAATACAAACATTGGAAAAAAGATAAAGGACAATCTCATGCATCAGATGATATTTCAATGATGCAGTACGTGGAAGACAATGTCACCCCTTGGTTGCCTCGGATAAATTCAAGCGTTGAGTATGACTTATGTATCAGTTTCCTTATTCCTCATAATATCGGAAAAGATAAAGTCAATGCAAAAAAACGTATAGCATGGATTCATACCGATTATTCCACCGTCAGTTTAAATCCTGAACAGGAACTTCCCGTATGGGAGGCTTATGACAATATTGTATCTATCTCAGACGACGTTTCTAAATCATTCACTGATAAATTTCCATCCTTAAAAGATAAAATCATATTGATTGAAAATATCTTATCATCTGATTTTGTAAGAAAAAGGGCAAAACAAATAAATGTAAAAAATGAGTTAAATGGATCTATAAACCTTCTTTCTGTAGGTAGATATACCGCAGCTAAAAATTACGACAATGTGCCAATAATATGTAAAATCCTAAGGGATACAGGAGCAGATGTAAAATGGTACATAATTGGTTATGGAAGTGATGAAACACTTATTAGACAAAGAATAATGGATGCCGGGATGGAGGAGCATGTTATTTTATTAGGTAAAAAGGATAATCCCTACCCTTATATAGATGCATGCGATATTTATGTACAGCCTTCACGATACGAAGGTAAATCGGTAACTGTACGCGAAGCTCAAATATTGTACAAGCCCGTGGTTGTAACAAATTACAAAACAGCCTCATCCCAAATTAATGATCGAGAAGACGGCATTATTGTTCCTATGGATAACGACGGATGCGCAAAAGGTACCTCTAAGCTCATTAAAGATAGAGAACTACAGAATAAGTTACGGCGCAATCTTATAAAAGGTGATTTTGCAAACAAATCAGAAGTAAATAAGATTTATTCACTTTTAGGAATTAATTAAACTAATTATGTTATCTCTCTTATTGAAATTGAGCCTTAATATTATTCTAAATTTCTTAAGAAAACTTAGATATGGGCGTAGATACAATTCAGCATTAATAGAACGATTTGCATATTCATCATCTATTAGATTATATAGCAATGGTGTGTGCAACCTTGGTCGAAATATTGAGCTTGGTAAAAATGTTGAATTGTTAGTACATGGCAACGGTTTACTTTCAATTGGAGACAGCACCTATATGAATAACTTCTGTATGGTTAGCTGTCATGGTAGAATTAGTATTGGGAGAGGATGTATGTTTGGACCTTCGGTAAAAATATTTGACAATAATCATCGGTTTAATCGAAAAGATGGAGTTGAATCATCCCTGTCTATAGGTGAAATTTCTATAGGAAACAACTGCTGGATTGCATCAAACGTCTCAATTCTTAAAGGGGCAAAAATAGGGAATAATTGTGTAATCGGTTGCGGCTGCATCATTGACAAAGAGATACCTGATAACACTATTGTTCGGGTTATTCAAACTACACAAAAAACAGAAATTATTTAATTGCATGATTCCCAGGAAAATACATTATTGTTGGTTTGGGCGAAATCCTCTTCCTGAATCTGCACAGAAGTGCATAGCCTCATGGCGTAAATATCTGCCTGAGTATGAAATTATAGAATGGAATGAGGATAATTTTGACGTCAACTCCATTCCTTATACCCGACAGGCATACGAAGCAAAGAAGTATGCTTTTGTAAGTGATTACGCCCGTTTCAAAATCCTGTATGAACATGGAGGCCTTTACTTCGACACCGATGTTGAGGTTATCCGGCCGATGGATGACATCATTGAAAAAGGCTCATTCATGGGATTTGAGATTGATCCATGCGCAGCACGTCAATACGGCGCAGTGAATCCAGGTTTATGTATGGGAGCTTATTCAGGGATGAAGCTGTATCAGTCTATTTTAAATTATTACAGCAATTTAAATTTTATCAATGCAGACGGCTCTTATAACACGACTGATGCAGTGGTCAATATCACAACTCGAGAGCTGGCAAAAGTCGGATTGGAGTATAAAACAGGAATTCAAAATGTTGCTGAAACGACAATATATCCGGCCGAGTATTTCAACCCATTTGATGACAATACCGGTATTTTGAATAAAACGAAGAACACATACGCCATACATTGGTATTCGAAAACATGGCTAAAAGTAAATCCTTTGAGACAATGGTGCGCCCGAAGGTTTCATAGAATTCAAAGACTATTTAAGATATGATTCCAGGGAGATTTTATCTACCAATTTTTATTTATTCTATCCTAATTCTGACATTTATTTATGCGACCAAAATATCAAGTCAGAATTATAATAGAATTAAGTCTGGAGAAAACAATTTTGCAATAGCTTTTATCATTTGTATTGCATTTGCATTGTTTCTTGGCGGACGACCTATATATAGTGGCTATTTCGGAGACTCTAATAACTATGCATTGACTTATTATAGGTATGGTATAGGGTTAAATGTTTACACTGGAGATGAAGGCGAATGGTTATGGGCCAAAATGATGTCAACTGCAGCCCAATATTTAGAAGTGTCTACATACTTCACAATAGTTGATATTTTATATTTTGGATTCACTCTATGGACCTGTAAGAGAATATGTCCTAACAATATTATGGTAGCATTGCTTTTTATGCTGGGAGCATTTTCATTTTATACTTATGGTACCAATGGCATTAGAAATGGTTTAGCATGTAGTATAGTATTATTGGCTATTTCTTATATGATTGGAGTAAATAGGAATCTAATTTTAGCTCTTGTTTTGTCAGCTTGCGCTTTTGCAATACATAAAACGACTATACTACCTACAATAAGCCTGTTCGTCTCTGTATATATGATAAAACAATTTAAGTGGATTGCTACATTTTGGATATTATCCATTATAATAAGTTTTGCTGCCGGAGGTGCAATAACGAGTTTTTTTGCAAGTTTTGGGTTTGATGATAGAGTCTCTTATCTTACAGCGTCTAATACCGTTGGCAAATTTAATCGAGCGGGATTCAGATGGGATTTTCTAATCTATAGTATGATGCCGATATTATTGGGATATTATGTAGTGATTAAGCGTGGTATTCGGAACAAATATTATGAAATTTTATTAAATACGTACACTCTGTCGAACGCTTTTTGGGTAATGGTTATACGAGCTAATTACTCAAATCGATTTGCATATCTTTCTTGGTTCATGTATCCATTGGTGCTTGTATACCCTCTACTGAAACTAAATGTGTGGGGAGAACAGCAAGGGAAAAGAACGAGCCAAATAATGATTGCTCATATAGGATTCACGTGGTTTATGGAAATGATCTATTATACATAATGAAAACTCTTACTGTTTTTACTCCTACATATAATCGTGCGCATACTATAGGTCGCACTTACGAAGGGGCTGTCTAACAAGTTTAGGCAGCCTCTCTTTTGTGTGGTTCATCAACAAAAAAATAAGGCTTTCATGCTGAA
>CAMTKF010000019.1 GCA_947072905.1 uncultured Bacteroidales bacterium | reverse complement strand
TGTTAAAATTGAATGACGAATGTTTAATCAATTTTTTAACACTTTTTTCTTGCAAGAGTCCTAGATTTCCGGGTATGCACGACCGCAGGGAGGGCATGCCCGGTAGGCATCACACAACGAAGTGGCATCCGGAGGAAGCCGATTATATATGTAGGACGCTTGTATAATCGGCTTTCTGCGAATGCCTTTACTTTTTTATACGTTTACCGGGTATGCCCGCGCTTCGGTTACACCTACGCGCGGGCATACCCGGCTACGAGCTTACAGGCTTCCTCCGGATGCCATCTTCCCGACAACCAAGGCATTATACTGCACCACACCCAATGCAGACACAACCAGACTAACATGACATCCGCCAAGGATGTCTGTTTCACCATAACCGTGTATGCACGCGCGCAGCGCAGGGCATGCACGGTGGCATGCGTTTATACAGGCAGCATTCGTAGAATGCAGTATAGGCAACGGCGTGACCATCGCGGAGCCTTTTATACCGCATCCTGCCGGATGCCTGCTACTTCGACGGATTCTCCGGGTATGCCCTCCCTACGGTCGTGCATGCCCGGTTACGGTGTGGCGGACATCCTGCCGGATGTCATATTCCTGATTATCACAACGTTATACAATGCAATAGGGTATGCCACAATTCATGGCATACCCTATTGCGTGTATTGTCTGTCAATTGATTTTCAATCAGCAGTGGCCGCAACCGCAGCCGTGGTCGTGACCATGGTCATGGTCGCAGTCGCAGCTGTCGCCGCAGTGGCAATCGTCGCCACAGTCGTCGTGATGGCATCCGCAGCCGCATCCGCCCTGCATCATCTTGATTTCTTCGGCGTTGGCGTCGCGAACATTGAGCACCTTGCCCTTGAAGCGTACCGAGCAGCCGGCCAGGGGGTGATTGAAGTCCATCTTCACCTGAGTGTCGGTAACTTCGAGCACCTTGCCGATAATACGCAGGCCTTCGGCTGTCATCATGGGAAGCTGGTTGCCCACCTTCACCATTTCAGAGTCAAACTTGCCGTCAACCACAAACACGTCCTTGTCGAGTTCGGCGATATATTCGTCTGAACGTTCACCGAAAGCCTGTTCGGCTGTGGCTGTCACGTCAAAAGTATCGCCTGCCTGCTTGCCTTCGATGTCAGACTCCAGAGGAGCCACCAGGCCGCGTGTAAGGCCGTAGATGAAGTTTTCGGGGTCGTTTTCGTCGGTCTGATGCACCAGTTCCTCGGTGCCGTCATTATTTATTTTATAGAGGTCGTATGCGAGTTCCACATACTTACCGGGTTCAATCTTTTCCATAATATATTTAGTTTAAATTTGTTTTCAGATTACATCTGATATATATAACAAATTTCGTGCCAAAAGTTTGATTTTGCCACATTGGCATGAAAATACGGAAAAGATATCAAGCCGCCTCCCCTGTTTTCCATCTTACCACCGCTACGGCAGCAAAACCCACCGCAGTTATAACACCGAATATCTTATCGTTATCGGGAGCAATCAGAGTTATGAGCAAAGTGACGTAAGGAAGCATCAGAAGGTTGCTCGCAAGACGGTTTAAGCGTTCAGCCGTCGTAAACTTGTCGATATTACGCCATACAGCTATATATCTAATCAGACCATAAAAAATCAACAGCGCACATGCAACCAGACTGATTATATAACCTGCCTTAAAATCGGGATTATACTTGCATATTGCTATTACAGGCAACATAGCCACTGCAAGACGAAATGAAGCGTACACCCGGCCATCCTTAGCAGCCTTTGAACTTGGATCTATATACATAAGCATTTGGTTTAAACGAACATATCACACCACAAAGGTAAATAATATATCACACATTTGCAAAAAAAGTTAAAAATAATCTGTATAAATACAGCAAAAACCGCGCTGTGGTCGGTTGGGGACTTGCAGCGCGGTTTTGATGATTATTTAAACTGTCAGGGCTTATTTGGCCTGGCTTTTCTTGCGACGGCTGTCGGTGAGGTAAGCAACGGGAGCTGCCACGTAGATGGTGGCGAGGGTACCGGTGATTACACCGAAGAGCATTGCAAATGTGAATGAGCGGATAGCGTCGCCACCGAGGATGAAGATGCAGAGCAACACGAGCAGGGTCGAGCATGAGGTCATGATTGTACGGCCCAGGGTTGAGTTGATCGACTTGTTGATGGTGGTGTAGAAGTCCTGCTTGGGATAGAGACCCACGTTCTCGCGCACACGGTCAAATACCACCACGGTATCGTTGATCTGATAACCGATAACGGTAAGGATGGCGGCGATGAAGGTCTGGTCAATTTCCATAGCGAAGGGCAGAATACCGTAGAATATCGAGTAGAAACCGATAATGGTGAATGCTGTGAACGCTACGGCAGCAAGAGCACCTACCGAGAATGCCACGTTGTGGAAACGGATAAGGATGTAGAGGAACATTGCCAGAAGGGCGATGGCTACGGCGATGTAAGCATCGGTGCGCATGTCGTCGGCCACTGAGGGACCTACCTTCTGCGATTGTACGATACCCTGCGAGGCGTCGGTGGTTGAGAACTCTTCGGCGGTCATGCCTTCGCGGAGGAAGGGCTTGAGGGTTTCGAAGAGTATGCCGGTGATTTCTTTTTCGGTATCGGCTTCCTCGTTATTGATCTTGTAGTTGGTAGAGATACGTACCTGGTTTGAGCTTTCGATGGTGATTACAGAGAGCGAAGCACCGTCAAACTTGGGCTGGAGTGCGTTCTGTATTTCAGTAGTCGAAACGGGCTTCTCGAACTTGACGATGTAGTTGCGGCCACCCGA
This sequence comes from uncultured Bacteroidales bacterium, assembly GCA_947072905.1. Lineage (GTDB taxonomy): Bacteria > Bacteroidota > Bacteroidia > Bacteroidales > Muribaculaceae > CAG-873. The sequence continues at coordinate 41,661 of CAMTKF010000019.1, read as the reverse complement.
GAAGTCGATACCCTGGTTAAGACCGCGGGCAAAGAGCGAGATAACCACGATGGCTACGAAGATGCCTACAACGCTGAACGAAATCTTGCGTGTGCCCAGGAAGTTGTAGTTGGCATTCCGGAACATGTTGCGTGAGAGCGATGTCGAGAATGTTTCGTTTTCGAAGCTCTTGGCTTTTGCGAACCACAGGAAGAAGAGGCGGCTCAGGAATACTGCTGTGAAGAACGAGCATACAAGGCCGATGATAAGTGTGGTGGCGAAGCCCTTGATGGGACCTGTACCGAAGAGGAGCAGGATCACACCGGTGATGATTGATGTGAGGTTTGAGTCGAAGATGGCTGAGAATGCGTTTGAGTAACCGTCGGCGAGGGCGTTCTTCACATTCTTGCCGGCGCGGAGTTCTTCCTTGGTACGCTCGAAGATAAGCACGTTGGCGTCAACGGCCATACCGAGCGAGAGCACGATACCGGCGATACCCGAGAGGGTGAGCACGGCCTGGAACGATGCCAGAATACCGATGGTGAAGAACAGGTTGCAGATAAGGCAGATGTTGGCTACAAGGCCGGGGATGAATCCGTAGAAGGCGCACATGAAGATCATCAAGAGCACAAGGGCTACGATGAACGAGATGAAGCCCGACTGGATGGCCTGGGCACCAAGGCTAGGACCTACTACCATGTCGGAGATGATGTGTACCTTGGCGTCCATCTTACCGGACTTAAGTACGTTTGAAAGGTCTTTTGCTTCTTCGAGGGTAAAGTCGCCGGTGATTGACGACTGACCGCCTTCGATAGCCTGATTTACGTTGGGAGCTGAGTAAACCTGCTCGTCGAGCACGATAGCCACCTGCTTGCCTACGTTGGCAGCGGTTACACGGGCCCAAGCGCGTGCGCCTTCGGGGTTCATGCGCATTGAGACTTCGTTACCGCGCAGGTTGTCGAAGTTTGAAGATGCGTCGCTCACGGCCTTACCGTCGAGTGCGGGCTTGCCGCCGGGAGCCTTGAGGGCGTAGAGGGCATAACCGAAGTTGTGTTCGGTGCCGTCGTTGTCTACACGTACGGTGGGCTTAACCGACCAGCGGAGCTTGAGGTCGGAAGGAAGCACAGCCTTGGCAACGGGAGTTGCGAGCAGGGCGTTGATGCGTTCCATAGCCATGGCGTCGGGAGCGTAGCCTACAGTAGCGCCGTAGCCGGGCTGCGAGAGCAGAGTCTGCAGGGGAGCAGCGTTGACGGTAGAGTCGTTGGCAAGGCGGCCGATGAGGTTCATCATGGCGCCCTGAAGCTCAGAAGCCTGATATGTTTCGTAGAACTCAAGGTTTGCAGAACGCTGCAACAGGTCGCGTACACGTTCGTGGTCCTTCACACCGGGAAGTTCGAGCAGAATCTGTCCGTCCTTACCCTGGAGCACCTGGATGTTGGGCGAAACCACACCGAACTGGTCGATACGGTTGCGCAGAACGTTTGTAGCCGAGTTGTCCACACGGTCTTTCACTTCCTGCTTGAGCTTTTCGCGAACGGCGCCGTCGTTGGCACCCGAGGGTACGAGACCGGCGAAGACAACAGAGAAGTCAGACTGGGGTTTGCGGGCGCGGTACTCCTGAACGAAAGAGCCGACGAAGTCGTCGGTGGCGTGCGATTCAACGCTTGCCTGGGCGGCAGCGATTGCCGATTCGAATACAGAGTCGGTTTCGCCGCTCTTCATGGAGCGGAGCATGTCGGGCATGTCGACCTGAAGAATCACGTTCATACCTCCCTTGAGGTCGAGGCCGAGGCCAACGCCCCATTTGCGTACTTCGTTGAGAGTGTAGCCCATATACACGGGTTCTTCGCCGAGCGAGTCCATGTAGTGCTTGTAGGCCTGATTGTAGGCGTCGTCGTCGTTGTCGCCCGAGAGTACAAGTGCATATTCCTTAGCTGCGTTCTCATGCTTGTTTGACACGAATGTGAACGACAGATAGAAAAGACACACGAGCACCAGGAAAATGGCGATAACACCGGCAACGATGCTTCCTAAAGTTCCTTTGCTTTGCATGAATAATGTATGGTTTAAAGTTTATTAATAAATTTCGATAAAAATTCAGCTTGCAAATATAGCGATTTTTATTTAAATATATGCGCAAATCGGGGCAAAATCAGCTAATTTTGCCCCGATTACAAGCCAAATCCGAGAATTTTGGCGCTATTGTTTGTATTTTTTAATCTGCGGATCAGAATTTAAGCGCCACACCCACGGCTCCGTGCTGCTTCTGCGAGGGCAGCAGGCCCAGTATGTCGTAGCGTCGGCCCAGCAGGTTTTCGCCGCGGCCAAAGATGGTGAACCACGGCAGCAGCTTGTACTCGGCATGCACGGTGAGGTTGCTCACGCAGCCCAGCGAGTACCACTCGTCGGGGTCGAAGCTGTAGCCGCGGTGGCCGCGGAATTCGTAGGATGCCCCTATGGTGAGTTTGTCAACGGGAGTGACGTCCACACCGGCTGTTATGATGTACTTGGCGCGGTCGTAGTTGTATATCCAGGCTTTGTCGAAATCGCTCGGAGCAATCTCGGCACCGGCATTGAAGTCGAGCATGCGCCAGCGGTAGCCGAGCTTAAGGCCGGCATGCCAGCCCTTGACGTTGACCCAATGGTTCTCCAAGGCCAAGTTGTAGGCCATGAGCCAGCGGTTGGCCTTGGCATAGCCGCCATAGATCTGTGCGGTGAAGCCGCTGAAGGGGCCGAAGTTGAATCCGCCCTCTATCATCAGCGGGATGTTTGAGCGACGGTATCCGTATTTGAATACCTGATAATCTGTCATCTGACGCACTGCCGAGAAGGGGTTGAGCACGTCGCCGCCACCGGCGTTGATCCATACTCCCAACTGTGAGGTAGCCTCCCATTGCAGCCTGATATCGGGTGCCACGTGCATCTTGGCCTCGTCGTTCACGCCAAAATCGAGCTTAACACCCACCAGAGCCGATATATTGCCCATATTGAGCGCGTAGTAGGGCTTCACGCCCATGGTACCGATGAGATTGTGGGGTACAAATTCGTTTTTGAGTTCAGGGTTATTGGTGTGGATGAAGTCGCCGTTGAGGTCGAGACCTATGCGCGAGCTTGCATCGAGGGAGTACGATGCGCCGGCCTTGACACCTAAGGCGTTCTGTGTGAGTCCATCGAGCGGTTTGGGTTTGCCGGAGCCTTCAAACATGTCGAGCATGTTTACATCGCCGCTTTTCTCGAAGTTCTCGCTCAGGCTCACGTAGTAGTCTATATCCTCGTAAGCGGCCTCCCAGCCCAGATCGAGTCCTATGGTGTTGACATTCTGCCAGTCCCATGCCACGGTGCGCTGTTTCAGAAAATTATAGTCGAGGGCCACGCTCAGCTGCTTGTCCTTGGCGGGACGGTAGCTGAAGTCCACGCCCACGCGGGTGTACCATTCTGAGAATTCCCGTCGCTCGTACCAACCGTCAAAGGGCTTGTAGCGTTCGCCGTCAAACTGCAAGTCTGCGCCGAGGGTCATTTTCTCATTGTCGATAAACCGGTATCCGGCCGATGCACCTATGTTGAGTGAGGGGAAGTAGCCAAGGGCGGCATAGCCCTTGTAGGGCGACTTCTCGGCGGCCATTGCACCCGAGGCCGGGTCAAGGCGTGTGTATGAGCGTGTGAGGGGCGAGAGGGTGCTGTAGCGGGCCGTTGACAGCGAGGGTGTGCGGGGTGTTGACAGCTCAAGCACCGGAGTGATGCCCCCAAGGCGGCTGGCAGCGCGTTCCTTGGGCTGTATGGTACGGTCGACCACTACTTCGGTGGAAAGATCCTGGGCTACGGCCGGCACTGCTGCGAGCAACAGACTCAGGCCTGTATATATGATCGGTTTCATTGTCGTCATTGGTTGTTTAAGCGTGTTTCAATCATACGGAAGATGTCGGTTTCCTCACCGGGATAATTCTCCTTGAGCGACTTCAGATATTCCCTTGATTCGAAGGTCTTGCCCTGGGCGGCATAGATGTCGCTGAGCAGTATGAATCCGCGGGCGAGCCAGTAGGTGTGGGGAGTGGCCGAGTCGATGAGCGCGTTTACGCGAGTCTGAGCCTCGGCGGTTTTCTTGTCGTCAAAGTAGCTCTGAGCCAGATAGTAGGCGCTCTTGGCGCCGTAGAGATTGTCGGTGTTGGGAGCGAGTTCTTCCCATATAGCGCGGGCTTGATCGCCCTTGCCGCTGAGGTCGAGGGCCAGAGCGCGCGAGAACTGGGCTTCGCTGCGTTCTTCAGAGCCTAAGGTAGATGAAGCCAGCAGGGCATCGGCAGCTTCTATCACACTTTGCTGGTCGCCGAGGTCGCGTGCCACACGCATTATGCCGGTACGGGCTGCGTTGAGGGTCTGGGGTGATGATGCGCGACTTTCGAGCTGCGACCATGTGCGCAGGGCATCGCCGCCACGGCCCAGGTTGTGCTCGGCTGTGGCCTTCACCATCAGGGCGTTTTCGGCCAAACGCGAGTCGGGATATTTTTCAACGATTTCAGTGGCAAAAGTAAGGGCGTCGCCGGTGCGGTCGTTGTTGTCGGCATCCTGCATCAGATAGCCCAAAGCAGTAGCTCGGCCGGTTCCGTTGGGGAAATCGGTGAGGTAGCGCTGCAGGCGTTCAACGCTGCCGCGTGTCATCCAGTCTTTCTCGGCAGCGTCGAATGTGAGCACATCGGCCTCGGCCACATCAAGGCGGGGCGCGTTGTCCACCGATTCGAGCCAGTTGCCAAGGCTGCCCAGCGAGCCGTCCTCGGCTGAAAGTCGCTTCAGCTCATCCACGGCCATACGTGCTTCGTCGGATGTGGGGTATTGAGTCACCACCTTGCGGTACGACTCGAGAGCTCCGGCACGGTCGCCGGTATTGAGCTGTGTGAGAGCCATCTGCAGGTAGCCGCGGCGACCCTGCTCGGTGGCGGGATAGTCTGTCACAAGGCGTCGGTATGTGGCTATGGCCTCATTGTCGTTGCCAAGCTGTATGTAGCCTTCGGTCATCTCGAGCAGCGCATCGGGTATGAGCGACGAGGTGGGGAATTCTGTGAGCAGTCGGTTGATAGTGGCAATCTTGGCCTTGTTGTCGCGCTGATAACCCTGTATCACGGCCTGTTGGAACAGCGGATAGTCGCCGGCAGCAGGATTCATGCCGTATGCCTTGGTGTAATTTGCGGCGGCTGCGCTGAAGTTGTTGCTATAGTATTCAGTGTCGGCAAGGCGGTTGAGCGCGTCAACCACCACTTCCTTGCCCAGACGGCCGGGATTATCGACCACCTTGCTGAAGTTGATGCCGGCATTCTTGTAATCCTTAAGGGCAAAGCGGGCATAGCCCAAGTCGTAACGGGCCAGAGGAATGTTGACATCGCCGGCCGGAGCGTTGTTAAGGTATTCGTTGAACTGCTCCACGGCTGCGGCATTGTCGCCGTTGCGATACAGGGCCTCGCCCAGCGACAGAGCCACACGCGAGGCCGTAGCCCGGTCGTAGCGGCTCAGGAGCGACGCATCGCGCAGATATTCAAGAGCTTGCTTATCGTTATCCGCAGCCAGGGCGCGGGTACCGAGGGCATATAACACCTGCTGCTTGGCGGTCATAACCTTCTCGCCCGGATTTTTCATGCGGTTGATCGATGCCAGGGCGTCCTCGTAGTTGTGGTCGGTAAGATAGCCGGCCACCAGGTATTCCTGCACAGCCGGAGCATAGCGGCCCGAGGGGTAGCGTCTGAGGAATTCCTCAAATGTATTTACGCTCGAACCGAAGGGCACGCGTGCGCCGCCGAATTTGGCCACTGCGTAGTTGTAGAATGCAGCTTCCTGCACGTCGCGGTCAAAGTCCATCTTCAGAGCCTTGTCAAATGCCAACAAAGCTGCATCGGCATTGTTCTGCTCCATCAGAGCCTGGCCGGCAAAGAGGTAGGCACTCTGCACCATGGCATCGGGGGTGTCGGTATCGGTCACCCTTTCGAGGTATTCCACGGCACGGCCAAAATTGCCTTCCTTGAACTCGGTGGTACCAAGGATATAAAGTGTTGAGCGCTCGGGCTCGGCAGCGGTCTCGGCGTATGTGCGCAGATATGGCAGAGCCTCGCTGAGATTGCCCTGCTGAAACAGCGACTCACCGGCAATGCGGTTGGCCTCGGCTGTATATTGGCTGTCGACGTCGCGGCGACCGAGCAGGGCGCGGGCGGCGGCAAGAGCCTTGGCATAATCGCCTTCCACATAGTATATCTGCGACAGATAGTAATCGGCCATATTGCCGGGGAGCGAATGGCGGTCAGCAGCCAGCAGCAGTTGCTTGGCGCGTGCATAGTCTTTGCGAGTATATGCTATGTAGCCCAGATAGAAGTCGGAGGGCGACTTCCAGCGGGCGGTGCGCGACGCCGCGTTAAACAGTGTTTCGGCTCGGTCGAGGTCGCCCATGCGCATGCTTGCGTATGCAAGGTGATAGTCGTATGCGGCGGCCTGTGCCGGCGACAGCGTACTGCGGTCTACGGCCATGTATTCCTTGCAGGCCGCAGCCGGGTCGGTTTCGAGCAAACAATCGCCCAGCAACAGATGAGCCTCGCTGCGGTTGAGCGAAGCGGCATATTCAGACAGGAAATTGCGCAGACCCTCTATGGCCTCGTCACGGTTTACAGAAACCATGGCCTTTGCTTTGAGCCATGCGGCACGCTCGGCCTCGCGGGGAGTAAGGGCGGCACGGTCAAGGGCCGAAATCTGGTCTATGCAGCCGATGTAGTTGTCATCGGCCAGCATGGCCTCGGCGCGGATGAGATAGCCTTCGTTGGCCGGTGAATTTATTTGTGCGGCGGCCGACATACCTCCGGCCACCAACAGCACTTGCAACAGTGTTTTTCTTTTCATGCTGAAAAATTTTTACAAAGATACGCATTTTTAAGACATACAGATACATGAAAAGTAAAAAGATGGTACTTTAAGAAACTGTTTAAAATTTATTTTATCTTGTCATTGAGAGTCTTGTCAATGTATTTTAGATATGGATTCAGTCATTTAGGAGCCACTAAACTCCATCATCAATATCAAAAATCCAAATGACAATCCTTCTCAAATCCTGCGACAAATAAATTTAAACAGTTTCTAAGAGTGATAAAATACAGGCGCAAGAGGCGCTTTAACTTTCGTTAACCTTGCCACCCGAGCGATTTGTAGTAATTTTGACACCTTAGAGCCTGTCTATACTTTTGTATAAATATACAATACTCTGATTTTAAAGCTCTTGAGCAATTACTTAACGATATGGATTCGCAACCGAACAAATCAAAAAAACTGCTTGGCAACATATTGCGCTTCGCAATACCCCTTGTAATAAGCGTGGGGCTGTGCTGGCTGCTTTTCCGTGACTTCGACTACAAGGAAATGTGGCACATCATACGCACCGAGTGCGACTTCAGGTGGTTTGCCGCAGGTATGGTCTTTGCCATAGGCGCCCAGGTATTCCGTGCGCTGCGATGGCGCATACAGCTCAGGGCCATTGGCGTGGAGCCGCCGTTGTTTGCGCTGGTGCTGAGTATCTTCGGTACATACGCGGTAAATCTGGTATTTCCGCGTCTGGGCGAGATTTGGCGTACCGGCTACATAGCCCAGCGGCAGCATGCGCCCTTCACGGCCGTGTTCGGCTCAATGATGGCCGACCGCCTGGCCGACACCGTCACAGTGGCTCTGTTCACCGTGTTCACGTTCATAGTGGCATCAGGCTCCATAGTGTCTTATCTGGCCCAGAACGAAGCTACCTACAACAGCCTGCGCTCGCTGGCACTCTCGCCGTGGCTGTGGGGCTCGGTAGTGGCGGTATTTCTTTTTGTATGGTGGTTCATGCGCCGCAAGACCGGCAACAAACTGGTAAACAAGATACAGCAGGCTTGCCGCGAGCTGTGGCAGGGCTTCATAGCCATATTCTCAATGCCCGACAAGGGTCTGTGGCTGGTATTTACCGCCGGAATATGGGTATGCTACTTCACACAGCTCTATTTAGGCTTCTATGCCTTTGGCTTCACCGCCGAATTGCTGGCACAGCATGGCGCGGTAGCTGCGCTCGTCACCTTCGTGCTGTCGTCGATATCAATGGGTGTGCCCTCCAACGGCGGCATAGGTCCCTGGCAGTGGGCTGTGATGTTCTCACTGGGCATCTACGGCCTCGACATGCAGCGCGGCGGTGCCTTTGCCAATATGCAGTTAGGTATCACCACTCTGCTCACCATAGCGCTGGGGCTGTTCACATTTATCTGCATAGCCATCGACCGCCGCAAGACAGCCAATTCCGATTCCAATCCACAATAAAATAAATATAGCAAATGGCAAAAGTCATTATTATCGGTGCCGGAGGTGTAGGCACCGTCGTGGCGCACAAATGCGCCCAGAACCCCGAGGTGTTCAACGAAATAGTAATTGCCTCGCGCAACAAGGCCAAGTGTGACGCACTTGCCAAGGCCATCGGTGCCCCCAACATCACTACCGATCAGGTTGACGCCGATAAGGTTGAGGAAATTGTGGCTCTGTTCAACCGCCACAAGCCCGACCTGGTGATAAACGTAGCACTGCCCTATCAGGACCTCACCATCATGGATGCCTGCCTGGAATGTGGTGTGAACTATCTCGACACCGCCAACTACGAGCCCCGCGACGTGGCTCACTTCGAGTACTCATGGCAGTGGGCCTACCGCGAACGCTTTGAGAAGGCCGGCCTCACAGCCATACTGGGCTGCGGTTTCGACCCCGGTGTGAGCGGCGTTTTCACTGCATACGCCGCCAAGCACTACTTCTCGGCCATGGAGTATCTTGATATAGTGGACTGTAACGCCGGCAACCACGGCAAGGCCTTCGCCACCAATTTCAATCCCGAAATCAACATACGCGAGATTACCCAGAACGGCCGCTACTACAAGGACGGCAAGTGGGTGACCACCGGTCCCCTGGAGGTACACATGCCGCTGAACTACCCCAATATCGGAGCCCGCGACTCATACCTGCTCTACCACGAGGAACTCGAATCGCTCGTGCTCAACTATCCCACCATCAAGCGCGCCCGCTTCTGGATGACATTCGGCCAGGAATACCTCACTCACCTGCGCGTGATTCAGGACATAGGCATGGCCCGCATTGACGAGATAGACTACAACGGCACCAAAATCGTTCCCCTGCAGTTCCTCAAGGCCGTACTTCCCAACCCTCAGGAACTGGGCGAGAACTACCACGGCGAGACCTCTATAGGCTGCCGCATCTCGGGTAAGGACAAAGAAGGCAAGCCCCTCACCTACTACATCTACAACAACTGCTCGCACGAAGCCGCCTACAAGGAAACCGGCACTCAGGCCGTAAGCTACACCACCGGTGTACCCGCCATGACCGGTGCCATGATGTTCCTCACCGGCAAGTGGGTGAAACCCGGCGTGCACAACGTTGAGGAATTCGATCCCGATCCATTCCTGGCCGAACTGGCCAAGCAGGGTCTGCCCTGGCACGAAATCATCAACGAGCCGCTCGAAGTAGACGCCATCGACAACTGATTCTACTAAATTAATAAATAACATGCCGCACCGCTGTGATTGCCGGTGCGGCATGTTATTTTTTCTAAAAACCCGCTTTACTTATGCATTAATACATAGTTTAAGCCGTTTTACTATCATTTTGCAAACAATTGCGACCACTTTCAACAAGAGCTTAATAAATCTGTCAGCACAATGAAAAAACTGAAAGTATAAGAGAGCTTAAAATCTCATGTTAATGTATGTTAAAGTGTTAGTAAACTGTAAGCAATTTCAAAAATTAGCTATATCTTTACATTGAAATCTATAATTAACTTTGAAATTCGCACACATTTTATGGAAAAAATCGACAATCTTGATCGTAAAATCTTGCACATCATCATGAGGAACGCCCGCATTCCGTCAAAGGATGTCGCAGTTGAATGTGGAGTGTCCCGCGCCGCAATCCATCAGCGGATACAGCGTCTGTGCGAGCTTGATGTTATTACCGGTTCGGGGTACACTGTCAACCCCAAAGTCCTGGGATACTCTACCTGCACGTACATCGGGGTCACCCTCGAACGCGGTGCAATGTACCGCGATGTAGTTCCGGAATTTGAAAAAATACCGGAAGTGGTCGAATGTCACTACACCACCGGCCCGTATACAATGCTCATACGACTGTATGCCCGCGACAATGAACATCTGATGGATCTCCTCAACAACCGTATTCAGATGATTCCGGGCGTCGTTGGCACTGAAACTCTCATTTCTCTCGACAAATCCATCGACCGCCAGATTCCCACAAACTTTAAAGAAAACTGACAAGACGGAAGCCGCTTATCCGATCATTTCCACATCATTCACTCATCAATCCAAGGAGTTCAGAAAACATTTCGCAATATCCACCATCCAAACAGAAAAACAACAATACCCGCAACAAACCATTTTGAATAAAGCACTCCGTGCCACCTGACGGGAGCCAAAGCATATACCGCAGCCAGCGGAAGTGCGAAAAACAGAGCCGCATTGTAATGCCAGGCATCGGCTACACGACCGTTGAGCAAAGCATGCACAGCCCTCTGAGAGCCGCAACCCGGGCACGAATAACCCGTGAGAACGTTGAACAAACACCTGGGCGAAAGCGACTTTTCGGGGTCGTTAAGTCCAAGATAAACCAAGACGGCAGCCACGATTATCAAAATCGCGACTGCCGCCATTCTTTTATTCTTTATGATTGTCACAGCCTACAGATTGAAGGCCAACGACACGGGCAAGCCTACTATGGCCCAGACTATGGATATAATCAACAACCACTCGGTAGCGTTCGACATACGCTGTGCACCGGCATAATCGCCCGCATTGTAGCGCGAGGAGCTTATGGACCCGGTGATGATACCGGCCAGAGCCACCGGCGAACAACACAGTATGGTGAACAGTATGCACCACACCATGTAGGTAGGCGGACGCTTGGGCACAGGCTCGCCTACAGCGGGCTGCTGCATGGCTGCCTGAGTGTAGACAGGGCCGGGGGCGGGTGCGCCAAAGATCGGAGCCGCGTCATCTGCCTGAGGCTCGGCTTGAGTCGGTGCGGCAAACAGCGGCGCTGTAGCCGGTGCCTGTGCCGCAGGAAGCCACTTGGGCAAACCGTCGTACCACACGGGTGTGGTAGGCTCGAGCGGCAGCAGTTTTACCTGCTCAAAGGTGTACGGACCCTGCTGAATACCGTTGAGATATATCCAGAATTTCATAATCAGAAGAATTTAACTTCCTCGCCGAGGATGTCGCTCAGCAGATTGTTGGCCAGACGTGAAGCGCCGATGCGGAAGTAGTCGTTGCTCAGCCATTCCTCGCCCAGTACTTCCTTGATGATGGTGTAGTACTTCACAGCGTCCTCGGTGGTGCTTACACCGCCGGCAGCCTTGAAGCCTACCTTTACGCCGGTCTGCTCGTAGTATTCCTTGATACATTTAGCCATAACGTATGCGGCTTCGAGACTTGCGCCGGGATATTCCTTACCGGTAGAGGTCTTGAGGAAGTCGCAACCCGAGAACATCGACAGCACCGATGCTGCCTTGATGTTCTTGGCGGTCTTGAGGGCACCGGTCTCGAGGATAACCTTAAGGCGGGCGTCGCGGCATGCGGCCTTCTGCTCTATGATTTCATCGCACACGGCTTCGTAGTCGCCGTCGAGGAAGTTGCCCACGTTGAGCACGATGTCGATTTCGTTGGCACCGTTTTCCACAGCCAGGGCAGTCTCGGCAATCTTCACTTCGTTGAAGGTCTGCGATGAGGGGAAACCGCCGCTCACACATGCGATATCCACGCCGGTGACATCGAGCACGGTGCTTACCACGCCTGCGAAGTTGGGATACACGCAGATGGCAGCCACGTTGTTGAGCATGGGATATTCTTCGTCGAAGGCATTCACTCGCTCTACAAAGTTAGATACCGATACGGGCGAATCGGTGGCCTTGAGTGTGGTGAGGTCGATGGTGTTGAAAAGGAACTTATAAACGTCTATGTTGTTGTTTTCCTCAAAATGTTCGGTCAGGATTTTTTCCACGGCCGAAGCTACTGCTGCGTCGTCCTCGAGGACAACGCTCTTTGCTATCGCGTCGTTATACTTGTCGCTCATGATTCTGTTAGTTTAGGTTAATGTTAATTATGTGTTTGTGTTAATTTGGTGTTATCAATATGTCGTGTGGCGTCGCGCTTGGTTTTCTTGGCTATATTGGCATGCAGGGCTTGGGTGAGGTCAATCCCGGTCTGGTTGGCTATAGCCATCAGCACCCACAGCACGTCGGCCAGCTCATCGGCCAGGGCATCGGCATTCTCGCCGGGCTTGAACGACTGGTCACCGTATCGGCGCGCCATTATGCGGGCCACCTCGCCCACTTCCTCGGTGAGTACAGCCATATTGGTGAGCGGCGAAAAGTAGCGCACACCTATGGTGCGTATCCACTCGTCCACCATCTGCTGCGCATCGCGCAGGCCTATGTCGCGGTTCTCTTGTGTCATTACTAATATAGATAACGCGCAAAGATACAAAATTTTTCTGTCAACATGGTTTTTTCAGCCAAATATTGCGATTTTTTTGTATATCTTTGCACTCGTGAAATTTTATATCCGCATACTCATAGTGTTTGCGGCTGTGGCTCTGTGGGGTTGCAGCTCCACCAAGCATGTACCCGACAACTCCATGCTCCTCGACAAAGTGGAGATTGTAGTGGAAGACAACAAGGATCTCGACACCGAGGGGCTGGTCAATTTCCTGCGCCAGACTCCCAACCACAAGGTGCTGGGGTTCGCCAAACTGCAATTGGCCACTTACTCGCTCTCGGGCAACGACTCTACCAAGTGGTACAACCGCTGGCTGCGCAATCTCGGCCAGGCACCGGTGATATACGACGAGGAACTCACCGAGGCTTCGCGCCGACAGCTGCAGCAGGCTCTCGTCAACAAGGGCTATCTCGGGGCAGAGGTTGAGATTGACACCACATTGCAGCACGAGCGCAAACGCGCCCGTGTGAAATATCGTGTGAAAGCCGGAAATCCGCACGTCATAAGCACATTCAAGCTCAATGTGCCCGACTCGGCTGTGATGAGCATATTGCAGCGCGACACAAACCTTATCGACATTCATCCCGGCTACGTATTTGACCGCAACCACCTCGACGAGGTGCGAACCACCATCACCTCGCGCCTGCACGACGAGGGTTACTACGCATTCTCGCGCGACTACATCACATTCACCGCCGACACCGTCAGAGGATCCAAAAACATTGGCCTTACACTGAATCTGAATAATCCCACGACACCGGTAAACCTCCCTACACGACCCGACTCCACTGCCGGCTCAGACGATGTGAAAATAGTGGGACCTGCAGGTTTGCCTTTCTCACACAAGCAGTATTTCATAAAATCGGTGACTTTCATAACCGAAGAATCGCACTCGGTGGAGCACCCCGACACGGTTGACTACCGATATCTGCGCATCATTTACGGCGATGACCAATATATACGTCCATCGGCGCTATACGACATGTGTTTTCTCGAACCGGGCCATGCCTATTCGGCCAAGGATGTTGACCGCACGTATTCGTCGCTCTCGCGTCTGTCGATACTGCGCTTCATCAACATAGAATTCACACCGGCCGGTGCCATCGACGGCAATCCCCTGCTCGATGTCACCATAAGCATCTCGCGCAATAAAAAGCAGTCGATATCGCTCGAACTCGAAGGCACCAACTCAGAGGGCGACCTGGGCTTCGGAGTGGGAGCCACATACCAGAACCGCGACATATCGCACCGCTCCGACCTGTTCACCGTAAAGCTGCGCTCGGCCTACGAGAGCCTGTCGGGCAACCTCGACGGCTTCATCAACAAGCGTTTCACCGAATATGCTGCCGAAGTGGGCATGACCTATCCGAAATTCGTGCTGCCGGGCGCCACACGCTCGTTCAAGAAGCGCATGCAGGCTACCACAGAGTTTGCCGTGTCGTTCAACTATCAGGAACGCCCCGAATACACACGTGTGATATTCGGCTCGGCATGGCGCTGGAAATGGAACAACCGCAACCGCGACATCGCCCGCCGACACACATACGACCTCATAGACATCAACTATGTGCGTCTGCCCCACTCCACCCTCAACTTCATCGACTCCATAGCCCCCTCCAACCCCCTGCTGCGCTACTCATACGAAGACCACTTCATCATGCGCATGGGCTATACCTTCTATCAGTCAAACCGCCGCATACCCACCGCCGAGGTCAACGCCTTTGCCATGCAGCCTTCAATCACCACGTGGCGCGCCTCAATCGAGACCGCCGGCAACCTGCTCTACGGTCTGTCGTCGATATTCGGCAAGCGCGGCAATGATGATGTCTACAAGGTATTCGGTATCCAGTACTCGCAGTACGTAAAGGGCGAGGTTGACTATACCTACACCCTCAATGTAAACTCGCGCAATGCCTTTGCATTCCACGCAGGAGTCGGGCTGGCCTACCCCTACGGTAACTCGCGTATGGTACCTTTTGAAAAGCGCTTCTATGCCGGCGGTGCCAACGGTGTGCGCGGCTGGGGGGTACGTACCTTAGGACCCGGTTCATACGATTCGCGCAACAATGTTACAGACTTCATCAACCAGTGCGGCGACATATCGCTGATACTGTCGGCCGAATACCGCGCCAAGCTGTTCTGGGTATTCGAGGGCGCGCTGTTTATAGATGCAGGCAATATATGGACCATTCATAACTACTCAAACCAGCCCGGCGGCATGTTCCACTTCAATTCATTCTACAAAGAGATAGCCGCCTCATACGGCTTGGGACTGCGCATGGACTTCACCTACTTCCTGCTGCGCTTCGATCTGGGTATGAAAGCCCACAACCCCGCCTGCAACCAAAAGCAATGGCCCATCTTCAGCCCCAAATGGAGCCGCGACGCCACATTCCACTTCTCGGTAGGCTACCCCTTCTAAAAACCTCTAAACTAAAAAATAAAAAACCTCTCCACCCTAAACTCTCCACTAAAATTCTAAATTCCTCTCCACTCTCCACTCTTCACTCTCCACTGCATAAAAAAGAGGTGATCGCCGACGGCAATCACCTCTTTTTTTATGCAGTTAAAACTTATTTCCGAAACTTCTTCACAATCACGGTAGCGTTGTGGCCGCCGAAGCCGAATGCGTTCGACAGAGCTGCGCGTACCTCGCGCTTCTGGGCGCGGTTGAAAGTGAAGTTGAGGCTGTAGTCGATTTCTTCGTCTTCGTCGCCTTCCTCGTGGTTGATTGTGGGCGGAACGATGTCTTCCTGAACAGCCTTTACACTGAACATTGCTTCGAGAGCGCCGGTAGCACCGAGCAGGTGACCGGTCATAGACTTGGTTGAAGAAATGTTGAGCTTGTGGGCAGAGTCGCCGAATACCTCAACGATAGCCTTTACTTCAGAGATATCGCCAACGGGGGTAGAAGTACCGTGAACGTTGATGTAGTCGATATCTTCGGGCTTCATGTTGGCATCTTCGAGGGCGTTGCGCATCGAGAGGATGGCGCCGAGGCCTTCGGGATGGGTAGCAGTGAGGTGGTGAGCATCGGCACTCATGCCGCCGCCGGCAACCTCGGCATAGATCTTGGCGCCGCGGGCCAGAGCATGTTCGAGTTCTTCGAGCACGAGCACTACCGAACCTTCACCCATTACAAATCCGTCGCGGCTCTTTGAGAAGGGACGCGAAGCGGTCTTGGGCGAGTCGTTGCGGGTAGAGAGGGCGTGCATAGAGTTGAAGCCGCCTACACCTGCGGGGTAGATGGCAGCTTCGGCACCACCGGTGATGATAGCGTCGGCCTTGCCCAGACGGATAAGGTTGAACGCGTCGATGATGGCGTTGTTTGATGATGCGCAGGCACTTACCACACCATAGTTGGGACCATGGTAGCCATATTCCATAGAAATGTGGCCCGAAGCGATGTCGGCAATCATCTTGGGAATGAAGAAAGGATTGTATTTGGGACCTTTTTCCTCGTTCTTGGCATAGTAGCCGGCTTCTTCTTCAAAGGTATGAAGGCCACCGATACCGGCGGCAACAATAACACCTACACGGTTCTTGTTGATGTCGGCTCCTTCGGCGTCGATACCGGAATCGGCCACTGCCTGGCGGGCAGCCACAAGGGCATACTGGGCGTAGAGGTCGAGCTGACGTACCTTGCGGCGGTCGAAGTGCTCGTCGGCGTTGAAATTCTTGACTTCACAGGCAAACTGGGTCTTGAATTTCGATGCGTCAAAATGGGTGATAGGGGCTGCACCGCTCTCTCCGTTGATAGCGGCTTCCCAGGTTGATGCTACATCATTGCCAAGGGGAGTAACAGCACCCAGACCGGTGATTACTACACGTTTTAATTCCATGTAATTATAAAAGTGTCTAATAGTTGCGTTATAAAAAGCAACCCCCAAGGCGCAAACATTCAGAGATGAAAGCGTAAAGGGGGAGTTTAGTGTTGTATGTGAGACTAAATGTTCAGCTTATGGCGGATTAGCCCCGCATGAGTGGGGTTTAGCCCTTATGGCTTTCGATGTAGTCGATGGCGTCCTTAACGGTCTTGATGTTCTGGGCGTCTTCGTCGGGGATTTCGATTTCGAATTCCTTTTCGAATTCCATGATAAGCTCAACGGTGTCGAGCGAGTCTGCGCCGAGGTCGGTGGTGAATGATGCTTCGGGAGTTACCTGTTCGGGAGCGAGGCCGAGTTTGTCGCAGATAATAGCCTCAACGCGATTTGCTGTTTCAGACATAGCTTTGATATTAATTTAGTTCGTTTATATGTTTCTGTTTTTTGGCAAAATTCTTTTTTGCGGTGCAAAGATAGTGATTATTTTGTTATTAGCGAAATTTTTTAGCTATTTTTTTGATTTTTACCCCAAAACGCGTTTCGCAAGGGCTCGTAAATCGGCTTTTTGCAAAGCCGCCGCGCCCTGTGCACATACGGGCCGGCCAAACGGCGCACCGACTGATGTAAATGCCCTTTTGCGGAAACTTTTCTTCTTTTATGTGTGTTTTTTTGTTGTTTTTATTTTTATTGGCGGTTACTTTGGACTTTTTTTGTAATTTTGCCGCTTGAAAACAGAAAGACGCATTTTTATGGTGAAAAATCTTGTAATTGTAGAATCCCCGGCCAAAGCAAAGACCATCGAGAAATTTTTAGGCCCCGACTTTAAGGTTATGTCCAGTTATGGCCACATCCGCGACTTGAAATCAAAAAGTTTCAGCATTGATGTGGACCACGATTTTTCGCCTATTTACGAAATTCCCGACGATAAACAGGATGTGGTGTCGAATCTGCGCAAGGCAGCTTCACAGGCCGAGACCGTGTGGCTCGCATCCGATGAAGACCGCGAGGGTGAGGCCATAGCATGGCATCTGGCCGAGGTGCTCGGCCTTAATCCGGCCACCACGCGTCGTATTGTTTTTCATGAAATCACAAAGAAGGCCATACTCAACGCCCTGGCCAATCCGCGTACCATCGACCGCGACCGCGTGGACGCGCAGCAGGCGCGCCGCGTGCTCGACCGTATTGTAGGCTTTGAATTGTCGCCGGTATTGTGGCGCAAAATCAAACCCTCCCTTTCGGCCGGCCGTGTGCAGAGCGTGGCCGTAAGGCTCATTGTGGAGCGCGAGAACGAAATCAAGAACTTCGTGTCAGAGCAATATTTCCGCATCAACGCCACATTTGCCACCGCCGCCGGCGAGGAGTTCCGCAGCGAGCTGAGCCACCGCGTGCACTCAGAGAAAGAAGCCCTCGACCTGCTCAAGTCGTGCGCGGCCGACAGCTTCAAGGTAGGCGAGATAGCCACCCGACCGCTGCACAAGGCTCCGGCACCTCCGTTCACCACCTCCACCCTGCAACAGGAGGCCGCCCGCAAGCTCGGATTCACCGTGGCCCAGACCATGATGGTGGCTCAGAAGCTCTACGAGGCCGGTCACATCACCTACATGCGTACCGACTCGCTCAACCTCTCAGACGATGCCGTGGAAGCCATCTCTGCCGAAATCAAATCGAGCATGGGCGACAAATATCTGCACATACGCAAGTACCATACATCGGCCAAGGGCGCACAGGAAGCCCACGAGGCCATTCGCCCCACCGACATCTCCACCCTTACCCCCGACGACTGCACCGAACGCGAGCGCAGGCTATACACCCTTATACGCCAGCGCACCATTGCCTCGATGATGGCCGACGCCGAAATGGAAAAGACCACCGCCGAAATCGTGGCACTCAAAGGCAACGAGCGGTTCACCGCCACCGGCGAGGTAATCAAATTTGACGGTTTCCTGCGCGTGTACACCGAGGGTCGCGACGACGACAATCAGACCGATGCAGCCGGCGGTTCGATATTGCCCGCACTCACATCGGGCGAGCCGTTGCAGGCAGCCGAAATGGTGGCTACCGAACGATTCACCCAACAGCCCCCGCGCTACACCGAGGCCTCGCTGGTAAAGAAGATGGAAGAACTCGGCATAGGCCGCCCCTCGACCTACGCCCCCACCATCTCTACCATACAGAACCGCGAGTACATCACACGCGGCGAGAAAGAAGGCACTCCGCGCTCGTTCAAGGTAATCACCATGAACGGCGACGGCAACATATCGGTTGACTCGCACACCGAGATAACCGGCTCTGAAAAGGGCAAGCTCATTCCCACCGACATAGGTATGGTGGTGAACGAATTCCTCACCGAATATTTCCCCGAAATCCTCGACTACAACTTCACAGCCAATATCGAGGAACGCTTCGACGACATTGCCGAGGGACGTCTGCCCTGGAACAGCGAGATGCGTACATTCTACGAGAAGTTCCATCCGCGTGTAGACAGCGCCATGAACCTGCGCCTTGAGCACAAGGTGGGCGAACGCCTGCTGGGCAAGGACCCGCAGGGACGCCCCGTATCGGTGAAGATAGGCCGCTTCGGCCCGCTGGTGCAGATAGGTGTGGTGAACGACGACGAGAAGCCCCTGTTTGCATCGCTGCTCAAAGGACAGTCTATGGCCGACATCACCCTTGAGGAGGCTCTGAAGCTGTTTGAATTCCCGCGCAAATTGGGTACATACGAAGACAAGGAAGTATCGGTGGCCATAGGCCGCTTCGGCCCCTACGTGCGCCACGACGGCGTTTTCGTGTCAATCCCCAAGGATATGCAGCCCGCCGCCCTCACCCTCGACGAGGCCATAGAGCTTATCAACGAGAAGCGTCAGGCCAAGGCTCAGCGCCTTGTGAAAACATTTGACGAGAACCCCGACCTGCAGGTGCTCAACGGCCGCTACGGCATCTACATCACCCTCGACGGCAAAAACTACAAGATACCCAAGACCATAGCCGAGCCCGCCGAAATCACTTACGAGCAGGCTATGGAAATAATCAAAGAACAGAACGACAAACCGACACGCACATCGACCCGTCGTCGCAAAGCAACTAAATAACATGCCAAAACCACTTATCGCCAAACCCGGTGCTGAACGCCGTCGCTTCAAGCCCGATGTAATACTTACTTTCAACGTTGAAGCCGAAGGCATGAAGCTGCTCGACTTCCTGCTGAGCGCCATGCCCGACCGCAAGCGCACCACAGTGAAGGACTATCTGAAACACAACCAGGTGATGGTGGGCAGCAATGTCACACGCCAGTGGGACACCGAGCTGTTTCCGGGCGACGTGGTCAAGGTTAACACCTCGCGCGAATTTCAGGTCTTCCGCAATCCGCGCCTGCAGATTGTGTATGAGGACGACGATATAATCGTGGTGAACAAGGGCTACGGACTGCTCTCGATGGGCACCGACACCAAGCGCGAGGGTACGGCATACTGGATTCTGCGCGACTATGTGAAGCGCAGCAACCCGGCCAACAAGATTTTCATCGTTCACCGCCTTGACCAGCACACATCGGGCCTGATGATGTTTGCCAAGACCGTAGAGGCCAAGGAAGCCATGCAGCACAACTGGAACAACATGGTGCTCGAACGCCGCTACATAGCCATAGTGGAGGGCGGCGAGATAGACCCGCCCGTCGGTAAAGTAGAAAGCTATTTGGCCGAGAACACCGTCCACGAGGTGTATTCAACCAAAAATCCCAACGAGGGACAGCACGCGCTCACACGCTACCGCACAATACACTCGCGCGGACAGTATTCGATGGTTGAGCTTCAGCTTGAGACAGGACGCAAGAATCAGATACGTGTACACATGAAAGACCTTGGCCACCCCATAGTAGGCGACCGCCGCTACGGTGCCAAGACTTCGCCCCTGCACCGCCTGTGCCTGCATGCGCAGACACTGCGCTTCGTGCATCCTGTGACACGCCGCGACATGAACTTCACCAGCCCCCTGCCGGCCGGATTCACACGTATTTCTTGACTTCTGTCCGTGCTTGGGCAATCAGACGCTCGCTGTCAGGCCCCAGATACTTCTTCCACAGGGCGTGAAAGGCCGGTGAATGGTCGAAATGCGTCAGGTGAGCCAGTTCGTGCGTTATGGTGCAGCGGCGCAGCTCGCGCGGCAGAAATACCAGTACATAGCTCAGCGATATTTCGCCCGTGGCCTTGCAGCATCCCATGCGCGCATGGCCGCGTCCCACGCTCCACGACTTCACTTTGCCACTCAGACCCAGCGCGGCGGCCTCTTCGCGAGCCTGCTGCATGAGCTGCGTGGATGCTATATACTTTGCAAATCGTGCTATATGGTTCTTTATAGCCTTTTCAACGCCGGCGTTGGCAAAATCGGCTCCTTCATATACCTTCACTTGTAATATCTTACGGTCTGAGGCGTCGTGAGGGTCTATTTGTTCGCTGTACACGTAGCCGTAGGGCACGCGCGAACTTTTGACAATCTCATATCCCCAGTCATCGGTTTCAAATCTGTATCCGTCGTGAAACTGTGCACCCTTGGCGGCCGGCTTTACCTGCAGCAGCTTGGGTATCCACGATTCCAATACACGCTTGTATTCCTCTACCGTAGTGTTTGAGGGTACGGTGATATGCAGCCCGTCGGCTTTCCAGCGGGCCGTGAAGCGTGTGGCGGTAGACAGTACCCTTATATGCACTGTGCCGAGCCGCTCGTCGCGGTATTTTTGTGATGCTATTATCCCCATGACAGCTTGTTGCGCAAGGTATCGGGGAAGTTATGACCCGGCAGCTGCACCGCAAGCACGTCAAAGGGCGCACGCCTGAGCACCACCTCGGTATCAAGGTCGTGTACGGTGGCATGGCCGTCGATACTGAGCCTGAAGCGCGGTGTACGGCTGTCGCAGCGCAGTCGCAGCTCAGAACTGTCGGCTATTACCAACGGACGCATGGACAGCGAGTGGGCGGCTATGGGCGACAGAACAAATACCGGAGCTACGGGTACCACTATGGGGCCGCCAACCGAGAGGTTGTAGGCCGTTGAGCCGGTGGGTGTGGCCACTATGAGGCCGTCGGCACGGTAATTGGCCAGCGGCACGTCGTCGAGG
The DNA here is from genome assembly GCA_947072905.1 of uncultured Bacteroidales bacterium. GTDB lineage: Bacteria > Bacteroidota > Bacteroidia > Bacteroidales > Muribaculaceae > CAG-873. The sequence continues at coordinate 20,200 of CAMTKF010000019.1, read as the reverse complement.
ATGGCGTTTACACTGATTATCGAGGAAGTCTCGCTCTTGGTCAGGGTAACCTCATTGAGAGCGTATGGCCAGCCCTGCACCTGTGGCGACACCACTTCGAGCAGGCTGTGGCGCACTATCTCGTACTGACCCTCAAGCAACTCGGGCAGTTGCGGCAATTCATCAATTCCCAGCGAGGTGAGGAAGCCCAGATGGCCCGTATTGACGCCCACAATGGGTATGCCCTTGTCGGCCACCCAGGCCGAGGTGCGCAGAAACGAGCCGTCGCCGCCAAGGCTCACGGCAAAGTCGGCGCTGAAATCGCCCGTATCCACCACGCGGCACACGCATTTGAGCGCCATAGGCATTATATGGAGCAGATAATTGTAGAGTTTGGAGTGCATCACGGCCGAGTCGCCCCGGCGGGTAAGGCTGTTGAGAAAGGCCTCTATCTGCGACAGATACTCATCCTGATGTCGCGAACCGTATATTGCAAGTTTCATGGTCAAGGAAAGCGGTTTGAGAGTGTGTTTTAAGCTCTTAATAACAAGCTCTTAAATATCGAGCATTTTCATAAGCTCGCCATAACGGCGGCGCAGAGTATCGTCGGCAGTGTCGTCACACTCCACGCTCAGTATCTCGTAGCCGTAGCGTTCGAGCGACCGCGCCACCCGCTCGGGGCTGATGTGCCCCACCCTGAGTGCCACCACCACTGCCGGGGGCGTGCCCAGCGAGGTGACGTTGAGATTTATAAGACGAGCATCAGCATCCTCCACCGCCCGGGCTATGGCCGAGGCAGAGTAATCCTGAGCCGGACAGCCCACAAGCAGGCGGCTCGACTCGGGATTGTGCGGAAAAAGCACATCAAGTTGATTCGTATTTATATCTTTTGCGACTAAATCTTTCATCATTTCATAAAATCTGACTAAATTTGCAGACAAATACAAATTTACGACTTTTTTCTCGAAGAAAAAACTGTGAGCACTAAAAAACCTCATACACGCCTTAGCGTGAATATTAACAAAATCGCCACCCTGCGCAATGCCCGTGGCGAAAACCGTCCGTCGGTGGAGCAAGTGGCCGTAGACTGCCAACGCTTCGGAGCCGAGGGCATAACGGTGCATCCGCGTCCCGACGAACGCCACATACGCCGTGCCGACGTGATGAATCTGCGTCCGTTGGTCAACATGGAGTTGAACATCGAGGGCTATCCCTCGCCCGAATTCATGGATCTGGTGCTTAAGGTGCATCCCGAGCAGGTTACCCTGGTGCCCGATGCCCCCGACGCCCTCACATCATCGGCCGGTTGGGCTGTGGAACCCAACAAGGAATTCCTGTCGGGCATAGTAGACCGGCTGAAGAGTGCCGGCATACGCTCATCTATATTTGTCGGTACCGACATAGCCAACATCAAGGCCGCAGCCGCTACCGGCACCGACCGCGTGGAGCTGTACACCAAGCCCTACGCCGACCTCTATCCCACCAACCCCGAGATGGCCGTTGCTCCGTTTGTAGAAGCCAGCACCGCCGCCCACAACCTGGGTCTTGGTGTTAATGCCGGCCACGACCTAAGCCTTGAGAACCTGGCCTTCTTTCACGAACGCCTGCCCTGGCTCCACGAGGTGTCGATAGGACACGCCCTGATTTGCGACGCCCTGTATCTGGGACTGGAGCAAACCATCAAACAATACAAGGATATCCTTAAAAATTAATCTAATAAGAACACAGACTCAAGAATATGGAATTATCTCTCTGGAAACTCTGCATGGAAGGCGGCTGGATAATGATACCCCTTGCCCTGCTGGCACTCATCTGCATATACATCCTCATAGAGCGTGCAATTGTGATACGCAACGCCGCCAAGACCGACGATACTTTCATGAAGCGCATACGCGACTACATACATGAAGGCGAGATAGAATCGGCACTCAACCTGTGCCGCTCAAACGGCACCCCCATGGGTCGCCTCATTGCCAAGGGCATCAGCCGCATAGGCCGTCCCATGAACGATGTACTGGTAGCTGTGGAAAACACCGGCAACCTCGAGATAGCCAATCTGTCTAAAGGTCTGCCCTGGCTGGCCACCACCGCCGCCGGCGCCCCCATGCTCGGCTTTCTCGGCACGGTAATCGGTATGGTACAGGCATTCTACTCAATAGCCAACAGCGGCAATGCTGCCCAGATAGGCACATTTGCCGGCGGTATATACACCGCACTTGTCACCACCGTGGCAGGCCTTATCGTTGGTATCGCAGCCCTGTTTGCATACAACTATCTGGTGGCTCGCATCAACAAGGTGATGAAGCTCATGGAAGCTCAAATCATGGAATTCATGGATCTCCTTAACGAACCCGCAGCATAAATGGCACTGAAGAAACCCAACGACATGCTGGCGACCTTCTCAATGGCATCGCTAACCGACGTGATATTCCTGCTGCTGGTATTCTTCATGGTTACCTCCACATACGTGTTCCCCACCGCCATAGAGGTACAGCTGCCCGAGGGCGTGGAACAGACTCCCGAGAAGCCCACCACACGCGTGTATATCGACGCCGAGGGTGCCTACTTCGTATCTGTGGCCGACGCCGAGCCGGCACCCGTAGCCAAAGACTCGCTCACATCGGTACTCACCTCGCTGCAGGGCAACGACTCAATTGCCGGAATTGCCGTGTATGCCGACACTGAAGTGGCCTACGGCAAGGTGGTGGAAGTACTGAACCTCGGAGCCGCAAACTCGCTCAAAATGGTTCTCGCAACCCGCCCCGGCGACTCTGCCCCCTCCACCGAAACACCCAATACCAACGAAACAAAATGAAGAATCGCCCCCGGTTCATAGCAATAATATCAACAGCCATAATAGCGCTGCTCATAGTGGTGCTTCTGGGTACGCTGCGCATAAGCGTAGATACCACCGTGCGCGAATGGCCTCCGCGCCACGACGGCGAGGTAGCACTGGCACCCGAGCCCGAAGAACAATTCTTTGAAGTGGTTGAAGAAGCCCCGCAGCCGGCCAAGGTAAAGGAAAAAGCTTCGCCCGCCAAGAAACCCGTAAAAGAAACCCACAAGGCCACTCCCAAGCCCGAGAGCGGCCAATCGACCGTAGACCGCGGCAAGCAGGGCGACGCGCCCGCTACAGTAACCTCCAAGCGTCCTTCTGAAGTGAAACAGAAGGTGAAAGAGCAGCCCAAACAGACCGGCCCCAGCCAGGAGGAAATAGAAAAACAACAACGCGAGGAAGCCCGCCGCAAGGCCAATTCGGCCACTGCATCGGCATTCCAGCGCTCAAATGGCAAGAACAACTCGCAGGCACAGGGACGCACCGAGGGCGACAACGGCTCGCCCAAAGGCACATCGCAGAGCGTGAGCGGCACCGGTACAGGCACCGTTAACGGCGGTTGGAGCATGCCCTCGTTTGCCAAAGTGCCCGCCACAGTCACCGGCTCAATCAAGATAAAAGTAAAAATCAACCGCGAGGGCAAGGTGACATCAGTAGCATTTGAGGGAGGCGACGCCCCCGCAGCCACCGATATGCGCCTGCGCCGCGCCGTGGAGCAGGAAGTGAAATCGCGCCGCTTCACACGCCCCAACTCAGCCGACGCCCCCGACCAAGCCACCGCCTACATCACCTACCGCTTCAAATAAGAGCGCAAGCACCTGAAATTATATGAATAGGAACAGCCGATATGTTATGAAATTTGTATCGGCACTCTTATTTATTATCCTGTTTCATATTCTATCTTATGGAAAGGAGCATATCCATATATTCACAAGCAAGGGCATCTATGAGACGTGTGAGGATTTGTGGTTCAAGTGTATAGCCTTTGAAGACAGTTCCATGTTTTTGTCCGATCGCTCGCACACTGCATACATGGAAATTGTTGACCCGTCTGACAGTGTGGTCCGGAGGGAAAAATACCGGATGACAAACGGTATGTGTGACGGACATGTCTATGTAGGGGATGATTGGAAGTCCGGTGAATACCGTATGTATGTGCATACAAGAAACTCACTCGGTCGCGGCGATACGGTGGTATATCCCAAGCGGTTGCTGGTAGTCAAGGAGCTTCCGGAGGTACCGGATTTCCTTTCCACTGCCAAAGAACGAATGAACTACATGGACATTCCGGATACTGTCATGCAAAAAATGCTGAATGTCACGGTAACCCTTGACAGCGCGGAATACCATACGCGAAGCAAAGTGAGAGCCACAGTTAAGGTAGCTGATTCAGAAGGAAATCCGGTGCGTGCAGTCTTAGCCATGAGTGTAGCCGACGCGCTTTATACCTACCCCCCTGCTGATGTGGACATACAATCACAGATTTACGGAATCATGAACGACAGAACACAAACTGAAGATAGAGGATTCAAAACTTTTCTCTCAGATGCTCCGGTGTTAGGTTTCCTAAAATCAAAACGCAAGAAAAATACAAGCCCTGTTGATGGACAATACATAAACGTCTTTGACGATATTGCTAAAAAGGGTATGTTGAACATAACAAATACTCACTCAGGTGGATATTTCGAAGTACCGCCGGAAATGGCATCGTCGCTTGGAAAAATTCTGCTGTTGAAGCCATTGGTGAACGAGGAAATGAAACCTGTGTTAGTGATAGCTACACCATTCAAAGACATATACGATTTAAGGAAGAACGCAGTCGATAAAGATTATCCGATATTACGGAAAACAAGCGAAACCGAATATGCCTACACCATGGATTATTCGGATCGACGTGTCATGAAATTGAATGAGGTAGTGGTAAATGCAAAAGGCAGTCGCTTCGCTAAAAGAAACAAGGTTATGGGTTATCTCGACAGTCTGGCACTGAATTTGGAAACTGCATGGACTTGCGGTTGTCCATCAACAAACGGTTCGACTTATTTGAATGACTATATAGAAGGATATACACACCATCCTTATGGATTCGGCACACCTGTAAAGATTGGAAAACCACAGAGAGGGGTTAATTATGAGTTGATCAAATATTCAGGAGGAACCAAAGACGATTACGTAACGGACATACGCTTTATGACTTACGAAGGCCCCCGGTATTCAGAAGAAGAACTGCTTGGCATGCAAGGTCTTTCAAAAGTTGATGGATATTACCCGAAACATAGATTTGAATTGCCGTCTCAGGAAGATACAGTATTTACAGGCGAGGATTTTCGCAATACTTTGCTTTGGATACCTCGGTCTCAGACTGACGATAATGGAGAATTTTCCATAGAATTTCCGACATCTGATATTAAATCGACCTTTAAGATTCAAATCGTTATAATAACTCGTAATATCAATAATATGACAAGTAAAACCGAGTACTTCAAGATAATATAGATAAATATGGCAGATGTAGTGGTTGTGGGGTTTTGATTAATTTAACATAAATCGGGGCGTTGGAATGTTAAAATCGGGTTATCTTTGCATAGAAATCTGTAATATGTAATACCATGAAAACCGCTTTTAAGTGCTTTGCCGCTTTTGTGGCGGCTGCTGCATGCTTGCCTTCGTATGCGGCTACGCAAGAACCGCTGGAGCTTACGACCCAGTCAATGGACATTTCCATACGCTTTATCACGCCCGACATAGTGAGGGTGACCAAGACGCCCGCCGGCCATTCCGTCGCGCCAGACAAGAGCCTGGTGGTGGTAAAAGAGCCGGAACTGGTGGCTACAAGCGTTGCCAAGTCGGCAGGATTCGTAACCTATTCGTCTGACTCTCTCTCGGTAAGGGTGAACGAGAAAACCGGAGGTATCAGTTTCCTGACTCCCGGCGGCGAGGAGCTGCTGCTGGATAAGGATTATGGTACTTCTTTCGCGTTTGACAATGCAGTAAATAACGATTCGACCTACAAGGTGAGGTCGTCGTTCTTGCTCGACTCTTACGAGCCTGTATACGGCATAGGCCAGGTGATCGACGGCAAGTTTGACAGGCGCAATACCACGTATCATCTGCAGAACGAGAATATGTTTACGTATTCGCCCTACTTCATCTCTCCCACCAAGGGCTATGCCGTGTACTGGGACAATTATTCCATCTCTGACTTTGTGGACACTCCGCAGGATTTGTCGTACACCGCCCTGGGCGATAAACTCGATTATTACTTCATCTACGGCAAGACTCCGGCAGGCACTGTCTCAAACCTGCGCACACTCACGGGCAAGGCTCCCATGCTGCCGCTGTGGGCCTACGGATTCTTCCAGTCGTGGTGCCAGTACAACAACTCGGACGAACTGCTGGGCGCTCTTAAAAAATTCCGCGACCTTAAGGTGCCCGTTGACTGCATGGTGCTCGACTGGCGCTACTGGCCCGAATACAATCACACCGACAGCGCATGGAACTCGCACAGTTTCGACCGGCTGAGATTCCCCGACCCCAAGGCCATGACCGACGAGATTCATGACCTCAACGGCAAACTGATGATTGTGGCATGGCCCGGATTCGGCCCCAAGACAGCGCAGTATCAGGAATTGGATTCAAAGGGTTATATTTTCCCCTTTGATACCTGGCCACCCAAGAGCGGTGCGCATCCCTACGACGTTTACAGCGACGAGGCCCGCGACATATACTGGAAATACCTCGACAAGGGCCTTTTCAGCGCTATAGGCAACGACGGATGGTGGCTTGACTCTACCGAACCCGACCATATCAACGTTAAGCAGAAAGACTATTACATACCCACATCTGAAGGCACTTACCGCAACGTGAAAAATGCCTATTCGCTGATGCACAACAAGGGCATTGCCTCGCACCAGAAGGCTAAATCGACCGACAAGCGAGTGGTGATTCTTACCCGCTCGGGCTTCATAGGCCAGCAGCGCTACGGCTCAAATACATGGAGCGGCGACGTGCAGTCTACATGGGAGAGCCTGCGCAATCACATACCTGCCGCACAGAACTACGCGCTGATGGGTATTCCCAACTGGAACAGCGACATAGGCGGCTACTTCGCCTACAACTGGCGCGACGACAAGGGCAATATGAAGGAAGGTTATCCCGAGCTGTATACGCGCTGGATGCAATTCGGCACATTCTCGCCCATGATGCGTTCGCACGGCCTGGCCGTACCCCGCGAGATATGGAATTTCGGCAAACGGGGCGAGGCAGCCTTCGACGCTCAGGAAAAAATGATAAAACTGCGCTATCGCCTGCTCCCCTATATCTACAGCACATCGTGGAACGTTTCGGCCAACGACGACCTGTTTATACGTCCGCTGATGATAGACTTCACCTCCGACAAGAATGTCTACGACAAGGGCGGCGAATACATGTTCGGCAAGAGCATGCTGGTGTGCCCGGTGACAGAGGCCGGTGCCGACACCTGGGATGTATATCTGCCCGAAGGCGCCGCATGGTGGGACTTCTGGACCAATGAGAAGCACGACGGCGGCCTGACTGTGAAGAAAGCCACTCCGGTAGATATCATACCCCTGTACGTGAGGGCCGGCAGCATCATGCCCTTTGGCCCAGATGTTCAGTATTCCACCGAAAAGCCATGGAACGACCTTGAAATACGTGTGTATCCCGGAGCCGACGGAACATTCACCCTTTATGAGGATGAAAACGATAATTACAACTACGAGAAGGGCGCATACTCCACTATCCGTTTTGACTGGGACGATGCCGCGAAGAAGCTGACCATAGGAACCCGCGAGGGCAACTTCCCCGGAATGTTGAAGAACCGCAAGTTCAGAGTGACACTCGTGGATAAGAACACAAAATCAGGCCATATCCCTGCCAAAGCCACACGCACCGTAAGCTACAACGGCAAGGCAACCACAGTGAAATTCTGATCGTGGCTGTTGCAGAACCTCATGTCGGTTGTTCCAATGCTTACTTAATTGGATAATCGATAATATAATACCTTGGCTATCAGCAATATGGCTTCCGAAGGAAGCCTGTAAGCTAGTAACCGGGTATGCACGACCGTAGGGAGGGCATGCCCGGAAAGGCACCGCCCAAACCGAAGGCATTCGTAGAAAGCCGTCTATTTAGGTTGGTGCCTTTATAATCGGCTTTCTGCGAATGCCTTTACTTTTTTATACGGTAACCGGGCATGCCCTGCGCTTCGGTTATACCTACGCGCGTGCATACCCGGTTACTAGCTCACAGGCTTCCTTCGGATGCCATATTCCGGGAGTGAGGTTCTACAACACCTTTACATACTGGTTACTTGCCCCAGTGCTTTTCGAGGCGGGTGAGCTCGTCGGCGGTGATGTACGTAACGGCGCCGTGTTTCTGTTCGCTGAAGTTGGTGCGCTTCATGGGTGCGCCCTCGTCGTCGAAGTAGCCTATGGGGGTATAGTTTACAAAATCGGTGGTTTCCACAAATCCGAAGTTCATGGGATTGCGGCGGAAGTTGTCAAACATCACCACGTATGTGTCGGTGCCGAGTCGGCGCCAGCAGTTGGGAGCCTCGTGACCCTGGCGTTCGCCGTCCTGATAATGCTCGTCGAAGGTATAGGGGCCGGTAAGATTGGCCGATGATGCGTGCTTGGGAGTGGCACCCTTCTCGTGGCTCACGTAGAAAAGGTGATAGGTGTCGCCCACGCGTATAATGTCGGAGTCGATAATGTTGAAAGCCTTGTCGGGGGCCTGTGCCAGAAGCTGCGGTGTGGATGTGAGAGCGTTGAAGTCGTCGTTGACGTAGGCATAGTAAATCATGTTTTTGTCTACTCCCTGCCGGGTGGTGAAGTGCACCATGAGCTTGCCCTGCTGCTCGTCGTACACGGTCTCGGGCGCCCAAACACAGCCTACCTCGCTCCAATCCATATCGGGCTGAGCGGGCAGCTTGGTGAAGTCGAGGTTGGTGCGTGTCCAGTTGATAAGGTCGTTGCTCTTCATCAGCACCAGGCCGCGGTTGTTGCCCCAGCCGTATTTCTTGCCGTCGCGTTCCCACTCGGTGTCGCGTATGCCGTCGCGGCGGCCGAATACGTGCAGGTCGGTCATGGCCAGATAGAATGCGCCGTCGGGACCTCGGAAAATGTGAGGGTCGCGTATGCCGTGCTGCTCGGCAATGGTATCGCCGGCTATCACGGGTTTATCGTCGTTGAGTGCAGTCCATGTGTATCCGTCGCGGCTCACGGCCATGTGCAGCCCGTGGTCCTGATCTTTGTGATACACCATCAGATAAGCGTCCATAGGGTCGGTGCCGGCATTATTTCCGGCATACATCATGACCGGCAGCAATGCGGCTGAAATCAATAGTTTTTTCATATATCATTTATTGGATTTAACGTATGTGATGTGTCTTACGGTTTCACCTTGGCTGCGAGGAAGCGGTGGCCCAAACGGCAGTACAGGCACTTGCGCGGCTCGCAATAGGCGCGCCGCAGCTGTATCAGGGCCTGAGATGTGAATGCGTCGTCGCATGGCACTCCAAGGTCGGTGAATATGCGTGTGAGCGAATTGCGCTCGGGCGGCAACGACTGCAGTATGTGCAGGGCGGTCTCGGTCTTGGCGTCGTTGCCATAATACAGCCCGTAGGCATACAGCAGTGGCACCACGGCGTTGATGAGGAGCGATGTCACCGAGTCGGGGCTGAATGCCCTGGGCGCGTAGGCCGATGTGCTGCCGAAGTTATAGTGGTTTATCCAATATCCGCCTATACTCACATCAAACAGCTCGCGGGCCGAACGCTCGTCGCTCACGTGCGAGAATGCACGCCCCGGCACGAAACCGTCGAGAACAAGGGCCACAAGAGCCGCTATACGGCGATGCGGGAAGTTGGGCGGACGCATCCTTGCCATGCGCCATCCGAGCGGCTCAGGGCGCTCTAAATTGTATTTTACGCGCATGAACGCATAGTCCTCGCGCATCTGCCGCATATAGTCGGCATCGTCGGGGTCTTTTGAAGGCTCGTCGAGAAATCCGGCCTGCCCGAACAGAGCCGCCTCCACCAGCCGGCGGTCGGAGCGGTGCTTAAGAAGACAGCGCAGCGGCGTGGCGTATGCCAGCCGCTCGAAGGCATCGGAATTGGTAGAGAATCCCAGCGCGCGGGCTATGACCACGTAGGCCGAGGCCTGCCAGTCGCCGTTCAGTCGCTCGAGGGCGGTATTTACCCTCTCCACTTTTTCATAGAGGCGTTCGTGCCCCAGGCAGGTGAGCCAATCGGTGATGTATATGGGATTGAGCTTTGACAGCTCGCGGGCACATGCCGGGCGGTCGACAGTATTGTTGACCATGGCATTGTAACGGAAGTTGAAGTCGGCATCCCAGGGCAATTCTATCTGCGGAATCAGGCATCCGTCGGGACGGCTGATGCGGCAGTCACTCTCGCCCACCACGTGCAGCACCACCGAGTCGTAGCTGCGGTCGTCGCCGTGATGGTGTCGGTGCCAGTCGGATGCGCGCACATGTATCTCAACATTTCCGGCCCATTCCTGGCCGCCTATATCAACCTTGGCGTTGAAAAAGTCGGGCCCGGCATCGTTGTTGCGCCGGCCCTGGTCGATAACTCTCACAGGCACCCCGTCTACAGTTTTGAGCGAACCGTAGACCCACAGCCTGTGCTCCCACAGGTATTGCAACAAAGCTTCAGCAGCCATGACTGTAGACAATTATCATTCACCAACAAAGATAAATAATAAAGTCCTAAAAACAAAAAATTACCCGAAAATTCAGCCAATTAAAGCAAAAAAGCGCTTTTATTTTCAATTTTCAAGAATAAATTATTACTTTTGTGGAGAATAATTTCTATTTGTTCGAGAATCACAGATTTCAGGACTCAATCGCATATATCAAGTATAATCAAAATAAATACCTTATGTTGGACAGAGTGAAAAGTATTTTAGTTTTCGTTGAGAAAGTGGCGGTTGTACTGTTATTCGTCACTATGGGAATAATGATATTGCCCGAGTCGATCATCGCTGCAATCGTCATGTCTATATTTGCGATTGCCTTTGTAATGGCTATGCTTGACAAGAGCGTCAGGCCATTCATCCAGGCCCGCGACGGCATACGTTTCCCCGCCGGAGGACTGGTTCTTGACTCTGTGATGATAGCAGGTTTTGTATACGGCTACTTCAAGGAGCAGCCGGAAATCTCGCCGCTATTCATCATAATGCTGGCAATTCTGATGATTGATTTTATACTGTGCATTATCAATTGTACCCAACGCAAGGCGGAAGCTACTCGCGCAGACGCGAATCAATGATTATTGTCACCGGGCCTGAATTGGTGAGGGCCACCTGCATGTCGGCTCCGAAGCGGCCCGTGAGGGTGTCGCGTTGCAGCAGGCGTGATGTTTCGGCCACATACATTTCGTAGAGCCGTGTGGCAAGTTCGTGGCCGGCCGCACGGATGTACGACGGACGGTTGCCCTTGCGCGTCGAGGCCGTGAGCGTGAACTGGCTCACAGCGAGTATCCGGCCGCCGACATCGACAACAGATTTGTTCATTACTCCGTTTTCATCGTCAAAAATACGCAGGGCTGCGGTCTTGGCGGCCAGCCAACGGCAGTCGTCGTCGGTGTCGCCGTTTTCCACTCCAACAAGCACCAGCAGTCCCTGCCCTATTTCAGAAATAAGAGTGCCGTCGACACTTACTGATGCCGAGCTCACACGTTGTATTACTATTCTCATTGTTTTGCGATTTCTTCCTGTTTATTGTTGTTTTGGTCGATAAGGCCTTCGATTACGAGCTTTGCCTTGGCCGGACCGATAAGGCTGATAATGTCCTGCGGGTTGGCCTCGCGTATGCGCTTCACCGACTTGAAATGCTGAAGTAAGGCGGTCTTTGTCTTTTCGCCTATTCCCTTTATTCCGTCCAGTCCGCTCACCAGAGCCGACTTTGAACGGCGGTCGCGATGGTGGGTGATACCGAAGCGGTGGGCCTCGTCGCGCAGGTGCTGTACTATGCGCAGCGACTCGCTGTTCTTGTCGATATACAGCGGCACGGAGTCGCCGGGGAAGTATATTTCCTCAAGTCGTTTTGCAATGCCAACCACAGCGATTTTGCCCCTGAGGCCTATTGATTCAAGCGCCTCTACGGCTGCCGAGAGCTGTCCTTTGCCACCGTCGACCACTATGAGCTGCGGCAGCTCCTGCCCCTCCTGCATCAGGCGTGTATAGCGTCGGGTAAGCACCTCGCGCATCGAGGCAAAGTCGTCGGGGCCTTCGACTGTCTTGATATTGAAATGGCGGTAATCGCGCTTTGAGGGCTTGGCATTTTTGAAAACCACGCACGATGCCACCGGATTTGTGCCCTGTATATTCGAGTTGTCGAAGCACTCTATGTGGCGCGGCAGTTCGGACAGGCGGAAGTCGGATTTAAGGCGTTCGAGCGTCTTTTCGAGCCGCTGTTCGGGATGATGTTTGGCAATGTGCTTTAGGTCGTCTACACGAGCCTGGTGAGCATTGCGCTGCGATACTTCGAGCAGCTTTGCCTTGTCGCCTCGGCGCGGCACGGTGAATGTAACCTCGGGCATCTCCACCTCGGGCACGGCGGCCACCACCACCTCGTCGTAGCGTACACCAAGGGTTTCCTTGATTTCAGCCATGGCGTAGCCCAGCAGCTCGCCGGCGCTCTCGCTGAGCGAACGCTTGTAGCGCAGAGTCACCGAGCGCACCACAGCGCCGTGGCGCACGTGCATGTAGTTGATATACACCTCGGGGTCGTCGTCGGCACCGTTTATACCGAAAACGTCGATATCCTGTATTGTCTGGCTCACGATCACACTCTTGGAGCGATAGTTTTCGAGCAGCTTGTAGCGTTCTTTCAGTTCCTGTGCGGCCTCGAATTCGAGGTTTTCGGCCAGTCGCGCCATTTCGTTCCTCAGATAAGTGAGCAGTTCGCCGGTCTCCCCTCTCAGTATCTGCTTCACGTGGTCTATGTAGTCGCGGTATTTCTCGGGCGAGATAAGACCCTTGCAGCAGCCGCGGCAGCGGTGTATGTGATATTGCAGACAAAGGTGTCCGGAGTCCTTGGCCAGATATTCGGGCGTAATGGGCAGACGGCAAGTGCGCAGCGGATACAACTCGCGTATCAGCTCTATCATGGTGCGCGCCACCCCCACGTTGGTATACGGACCGTAGTATTTTGAGCCGTCCTTTATGTGATGGCGGGTTAGGAATACACGCGGATACAGCTCATCGGTAACAGCTATCCAGGGATAAGATTTATCGTCCTTGAGCAATACATTGTAGCGCGGCTTGTATTCCTTGATCATGGCATTCTCAAGGTTGAGTGCATCCTGCTCGGTAGGCACCACAATATAGCTCATGTCGGCAATGTTTCGCACGAGCACATTGGTGCGAAGCACATCGTGGGTGCGGTTGAAGTACGACGACACGCGGCGCTTCAGGTTCTTGGCCTTGCCTACATAGATCACCGTACCCTCGGCGTCGTAATATGTGTACACGCCGGGCGTATCGGGCAGAAACGAGATTTTCTCGCGCAGGGCTTCAGACTTTTCGTGTTTCATAAGCGTTGGAGAGTAAGAGTTTGTTTAATAATAAATATGAGATGCAAACGTAACTTTCACATTATAGCTTTTGCAGTAATGAAATATAAAACAAGACTAAGCGTGATTATATTTAGATTACCGAGCCGCACGGCCATTAGTTTACATTTATTATTAAACAAACTCTACAGCAAGGGCGCACGGTGTTTATTCCCTGCGCCCTTTTGTATTAATATTTTGTATTAATATTTGATGAGCGAAGTCACGTCGGCCTCTTCGGGGAGGTTGGCGCGGCCGTTGAGAGCGGTAAGCTCGATGATGAAGTTAACATAAATCTTTTTGGGATTCATGCTCTTCACGAGCTTGTATGCGGCAGCCATTGTACCGCCTGTGGCGAGTACGTCGTCGTGGAGCACAACGATATCATCGGGACCGATGGCGTCGCGGTGCATCTCGATGGTGTCTACACCGTATTCTTTCTGATACGATGCGCTCACGGTGTCGGCGGGGAGCTTGCCGGGCTTGCGTGCGGGAACGAAACCGGCACCAAGTTCAAAGGCCAGAATAGAGCCACCGATGAAGCCGCGCGATTCGATGCCTACAACTTTGGTGACACCCTTGTCGCGGTACAGCTGCGAGAGGTCCCAACCTATGATGTGCAGGGCGCGGGGATCCTTGAACGCAGTTGTGAGGTCGTAGAAAAGAATACCCTTTGAAGGATAATCAGGCACCTCACGGATTTTTGACTTAATGTATTCCATTTTTATCAGGTTATATAATTTGAATGATTTCAATTGTTTAGCTTCAAATTGTTTCACGTGGAACAATCATCTGTTCATCATCAGCAACAGGATATTCACATCGCTGGGCGAGATGCCGGGGATGCGCGACGCCTGGCCTATGGTAGCCGGACGGTGGCGCATGAGCTTCTGCCTTCCCTCGGTGGATATGGCCTTGATCGACTCGAAGTCGAGCGTGGCGGGTATCTTGACATCTTCAAGGCGGTGCAGCTTGGCAGCGTTGGCTTTCTCGCGTTCGATGTAGCCGCTGTACTTTATCAGTATCTCGGCTGCTTCGAGTATTTCCTCGCGTCGCCCGTCGGGAATCTCCATGATGAATTCTGCAACGGCGGGCAGCGCTCCGGCTATCAACGCTATGTTGAGCTGTGGACGTGCTATGAGGTCGATGAGTTTCACACCCTGGCTCAGCGGTGACGAGCCTACTGATTCAAGAAGCTCGTTAAGCTCAGCGGGGCGAACAGTGAGCTGTCGAGCGAAGTCTATGAAGCGGTCGCGCCAGTGGCGTTTCACAACCATCAGGTCATAGCGTTCTTCTGTCGCAAGTCCTATATCGTATCCTCGGGGAGTAAGACGCATGTCGGCATCGTCCTGTCGCAGCAGTATTCGGAATTCGGCACGCGAGGTGAACATGCGGTAAGGCTCATCGACGCCCTTGGTCACAAGGTCGTCAATCAGTACACCTATGTATGCCTCATCGCGGCCCAGGGTAAACTCTTCCCCACCCTTCACTCTGAGTGCGGCGTTTACGCCGGCCACCAGACCCTGTCCGGCGGCTTCTTCATATCCGGTTGTGCCGTTGATCTGTCCTGCGAAGTACAGGCCGCTGATGAGCCGGGTCTCCAGTGTATGTTTTAGCTGTGTAGGGTCGAAGAAGTCGTATTCTATGGCATAGCCGGGACGGTAAATCTGCACGTCAGCCAGTGCCGGTATGGTGTGCAGCGCCTCTATCTGAATGTTCATGGGCAGCGACGACGAGAAGCCGTTAAGATAAAACTCCACGGTGGTCTCGCCCTCGGGCTCGAGGAACAGCTGATGCTCGGTTTTATCGGCAAAGGTTACAATCTTTGTTTCGATTGACGGACAATATCGCGGGCCTATGCTTTGTATCTGGCCGTTGTAAAGGGGCGAATCAGGCAATCCCGCACGCAGTATCTCGTGCGTGGCCTCGCTTGTATATGTTATGAAACACTCGCGTTGTTTGAGCTCGCGTTTCACATCGGGCTGGAACGAGAATTTATGATTATCATCGTCGCCGGCCTGCGGAGTTGTCAGATTCCACTTCACTGAGCGGCCGTCAATGCGTACCGGTGTGCCGGTTTTCATACGGTCGGCACGGAATCCAAGGCTCTTGAGCTGTTCGGTAAGGCCATGAACTGCCGGCTCTGCCACTCTCCCACCCTCTACCATTGTGCGACCGATGTGCATAAGGCCGTTGAGGAATGTACCGTTGGTGAGTACCACAGTGCGTGCATGGAATTCCGCGCCCTCCATTGTGCGTACTCCCACAACCTTGCCGTCTTCAACAATAAGCTCGTTGGCATTTCCCTGCCATATATTCAGATTCGGAGTGGTTTCGAGAATCTCGCGCCACATCATCGAATACTTGGTGCGGTCGCTTTGAGAGCGCGGGCTCCACATGGCCGGACCTTTCGAGCGGTTGAGCATGCGGAACTGAATGGCCGTGCGGTCGGCCACAATACCCATCATGCCGCCCAGAGCGTCGATTTCTCTAACAATCTGCCCCTTGGCAATACCGCCTATAGCGGGGTTGCAGCTCATCTGGGCGATGTTGTGCATATCGAGCGTTATAAGCAGTGTGGCCACACCCAGCCGGGCGGCAGCGTGAGCGGCCTCGCATCCGGCATGTCCGGCTCCTACTACAATTACATCGTAATCAAATTTCATCGGGTCAGGTGTTAACTAATATTGACAATGCTTCATTCTCGTGCGCTTCCATGATTTCGCGTTCGCCCGGGCCTTTATCGTTTATTCCGCACAGGTGGAGCACACCGTGTACGATTACGCGGCAAAGTTCCCTGTCATACGATTCCTCAACCATGGGCGCGTTAGTGGCAATGGTATCGAGCGATATAAACATATCGCCGCCTATCATCTTGCCACGGGTGGTGTCGAAGGTGATTATGTCGGTGAAATAGTCATGATTGAGAAACTGACGGTTCACCTCTATAATCTTTTCGTCGTTACAGAATATATAAGTGAGCTCGCCCACAATCTTGCCAAGGCGGCGGGCGACTTCAATAATCCACTTCTCGATTTTTGCGAAATCGAGCCGGGGCATCTCCACCCCGTCATTCAACCATTGAAACGAATTAGTCATAACATGCAAAGTTAATAAAATTCCGGAAATTTTCAAAATTTATGATTTGCAGCCATTTATTCCAATATATTAGCCATAATTTCGCATGATTTTCTATTTTAAAAATTTTCGATAAAGCCAAAAACAAGCCTTACAAATTATAATACAACACTTTAAGCAAATTTTTGGCCTTTGAGAATTCAAAATTTATGAACATTCGCACAGATTCCCGAGAAAATCGGCAGGATTTAGACGCTCTAAATACCGGGTCCTCCCCTACCCCACCGGCAATTGTTAAAATTCACAATCATTAACTACAAGCATATAACAGGTCATGAAAAATATCCATAACTTTGCAGTCCGAAAAAAACTATCTAATATAACATCAACTTAACATTATTCTTACAACGACTTCTGAGCAGAAAGCGTTGTAATAGTAGAATAATAAAATTTCATAGGTATAATCATGGCTATACATAGAAAAAAGAAGTCTGACAAGCGTATCTCCGTATCTCTGCTAATATCTACCTACAACTCTCCCAAATATCTCAATCTGTCGGTGCGCAGTATTTTCAACCAGAGCGTGCTGCCCGACGAGATACTGATAGCTGATGACGGCTCAGGCGAAGAAACCCGCAAGCTCATCGAGCAACTCAAGCGCGAGTCGCCCATACCGGTGCGCCACGTATGGCATCCCGACCGCGGATTCCGTGTAGGCGCTATCCGCAACAAAGCCATACACCAAGCCCATGGCGACTACATTATACAAATAGACGGCGATATAGTTGTCCACCCCAACTTCGTTGCCGACCATATACGCTTTGCCCGCTGCGGCTCATACGTCACCGGCAGCCGTGTGGTGCTCACCGAGGACTACACACAGCACGTATTCGACACCGGCAACATCCACATATCCTTATTCGCAAAAGGACTGCGCCACAGATTAAACGGCTTGCGTATGCCCGTACTCATGCCTTTTATGACAAATTACAAATCCAAGAACTTAAGCTACGTGCGCGGCTGCAACATGGCTTTCTGGCGCGAGGATTTGATAAAGACAAACGGTTATAACGAAGATTTCGAAGGCTGGGGATGCGAAGACTGCGAACTGGCCATACGCCTGACAAACAATGGCATAAAGAAAAGATTTATTAAATTCGGAGGAATCGCTTATCACCTTTACCATACAAAAAATACGCGACAACTCTTGAACCGAAACAGAGCCATAAAAGAATTCACTCTGTTGAGAGGTATCAAGTTTGCGCCCCACGGCATAGTCGATGCACGCAACCTCGAATAAAACACTTATAGTGCCACGGAAGCAGCCGTGGCACTAATTTTTATGCTCAGAATTTTTAAGATTGCGAAATTGTACGTAACTTTGTCGCGTCTAACCGAATATGAGCCATGGAATACCTTTCCGCAACGATCATCACTCGCAACGAGGAGCGCAACCTTGAGCGATGCCTGAACGCGCTCAAAGGCGTTGCCGACGAAATTATTGTGGTCGATTCTTACAGCACCGACCGCACTACTGAAATATGCAAGCGTTATGGCTGCAAAGTCACAAGCCGCGAATTCCAGGGATTCGGCTCGCAGCGCCAGTATGCCACCGGCCTTACCACCCACTCATACGTACTCTCGATAGATGCCGACGAAGTAATCGACGACACCCTGCGCCAACAGATTATCAAACTAAAGGAGCAAGGTTTCGAGCACCGTGTATACTCAATCACCGTGCGCAACTACTTCTGCGGCCAACCCATCAATCACTCGGGCTTTGAGCAGACCCGCCGTGTGAGACTGTTCAACAAGCGGTATGCCAACTGGAACATGCGCTCGGTGAGCGACTCGGTCGACATACCCGGCGGAGTGGAGCCGCAACCACTGCCCGGCAGCATACACCACTACCGCTGCGCCTCGATAGAGGAATTCATAAAGAAAGAAAACCGCATAGCCGCCCTCGAAGCCAAGATGCTTGCCAACTCATGCCGCAGCATATCGCCCGTAACACCGCTGTTCATGGCCTCGCTGCAATACATCAAGGCCCAGCTGTTGCACCACGCATGGCTCGACGGCGCACACGGTTTTGCAATTGCCGGCAGGCGCGCAAAGACAACATTCGAGGCTTACCGCATGGCTATACATCTACTTAAAGAAAACAAGCAGTTAAGTAAGTCATGAACATAATACATCTATGCCCTAACATTGAATGGGACGACGATGCCCGGCTGACAATGGAATTGTGCAAGGCCCACCGCGAGATGGGTCACCACGTAGAAGTTTTTGTAAAGCGTCTGCGCCCTGTAGGCGACAATTTCCACGAAGAGGGTTTCCTTGCCGGAAAGCTGGCTATGGGTGGCTTGTTAAACTTCATGGCACCGCTGCGCCTTGCCCGCCACATCGACTCGCTGCAGGGCGATGTATTGATTCACTGTCACAGCTTCAAGAGTGCGCTCATGGCCCTGGACGTGCGCTCGCTGCTCAAGACTGTGCGCAAAGTAACTATTGTAATGAACGAAATCGACCGCGACTACAGCGATGCCCGTCGTCGAACAGCCGACCGCATAGACCGTATAATATCTTCAACCGACATGACCAACGCAAAGGAGGTGTACAATGGCCTCTGTTAAAATATTTGTATCGCCATGGGCACCCGACGTGGAGCCGCTGGCTCACGAGGTAGCCGCCAACGGACTGCCTGCCGACTCTACAATGATCTACAACGGACGTCGCAACAAGGTGGTGAAACTCAACCGCGAGAACCGCGACATCAACATCAAGGCATTCCGTGTGCCCAACATCGTCAACCGCATAGTCTACGGCACATTCCGATTCGGCAAGGCCCGTCGTTCATACGAGCATGCCCTGCGCCTGCGCAACTTAGGCTTCAATACTCCCGAGCCTTTGGCATACATAGAGCTGAGCAAGGGCCCGCTATTCGGACGCAGTTATTATATATGTCAGCAGCTCGAAGGTTTCCGCGACATGCGCTCGCTCGAAGGACATGACATTGGTTCGCTCATCCAACTGGCCGACTGCCTGGGTCTGCTTATAGCCCGGCTGCACGATGCCGGTATATGGATGAAGGACTTCTCGCAGGGCAATCTGCTCTACCGACCCGTTGCCAAGGGACGTTTTGAATTCTTTTTGATCGACATCAACCGCATGGAGTTTGACGTCACCGACCGCAAGAAGCTCATGAAAAATTTCGACACCATAACCGATGACGATAAATTCCTCACTTTGCTTTCGATGGCATACGCAGAACATACAGGCCAACCCAAGGAAGAGGTCTTACGAACGGTGATAAATACCCGAATTAATTTCTTAGCCCGCAAAGAAAATAAGGAGATGTTTAAGAAGATTTTTAGGGTTTAGAGTTTAAAATTCTGAGGTTCTGCAATATGGCATCCGCAGGAAGCCTGTAAGTTAGTAGCCGGGTATGTACGACCGTAGGGAGGACATGCCCGGTAAGCATGCAATAACGTAATGGCATCCGAAGGAAGCCGATTATATTCGCTAAGCTGATGTAGGCGAGGCTTGTATAATCGGCTTTCTGCGAATGCCTTATTCTTTATGGCCTGTAACCGGGCATGCCCACGCTTCGGCTACACCTACGCGTGTGCTTACCCGGAAATCTAGGACTCTTGCAAGAAAAAAGTGTTAAAAAATTGATTAAACATTCGTCATTCAATTTTAACAGT
>CAMTKF010000018.1 GCA_947072905.1 uncultured Bacteroidales bacterium | reverse complement strand
CGTCTATATAGGGGTTGCCTTTATAATCGGCTTTCTGCGAATGCCTCAAAACTTTTGGATACACTACCGGGCATGCCCGCGCTACGAGTTTACAGGCTTCCTGCGGATGCCATATTCTTGGGAGCGAGGTTCTGCAACACCCACCCACGATTGACTGAGACGGCTTTCCGTGTATGCCTTGCGATGTAATTTGTTTTCGGAAAAACGGAAATACTTTGTCAATTATTACTGTTTAGCGGACAGTAATAATTAAAAACTATCGCAAGCCGGAGACTTACGCTCAAAAGACTTGCGATAGTTAATTTATGTTTTTATTATTTCTTATTCAGCGCAAGCCTTAGGCTTACGCTCCCGATCACTTCACCACCACGCGGCGGGCGAAGTTGTCGGCGGCTACGATGTAGAGGCCGGCGGGGAGGTCGATGCTCACGGTACCGGCGGAGATGGGTTCGTGGGCGATTTCGGTGCCGTCGAGGGCGTAGATCTTGATGTCGATGTCGCTTGACGACTCAATCACGAGCATGCCGTTAAGGCAGTAGGCATCCCAGCTGTGGTAGTCGGCGGCAAAGTCGGGTACGAGCATGCTGTACTTGCTTGCCTCGATGTCGTCGATGAGGAAGCGTGCTCCCGAGGTCTGACGCACACGCAGACGGGCTTCTCCGGCCACGTTCACTGTGAAGTTCTGAGCGGCATAGTCTGTGGTGGTCACATTGCCTGTACCGGCCGATTTCCATGTGCTGCCGTTGTCGGCAGAGTATTCGAGTTCGTAGGTGCATGCGCCTTCCTTGGCACTCCACATGCGTGTGTAGAGGGTAACAACGCCGAATCCGTAGGGATAATTCTCGAGCATTTCGATCATCGAATCGCTGTTCTTACCCATGCGCACACCCTGGCCGGTGACACCTTCATTATCCCACATACCGGCATTGCTGAAGCGCCACAGATAGCGACATTGCTGGTCGTGGGTGTTGTATGTGCCCTGAGGATCGTCGGTAGAGAAGTCTTCGGTGAAACCGCTTTCGTTGGTTACGGTGGCGAAGCATTCGGCATCGTCGTTAGAGTAGCTGCCGCACGATACCACGATAGAGCTCATGTAGTTACCGGGTTGTGAGGCGTTGACACGCAGGTAGAAGCGGTCTTCGTCAAGGGCCAGCGATGTTGTTGTGGCCCAGCTGTGCTTGTCGGTGGAGACTTCAAAAGGCTCGGCTACCTTAACGTCGATAGTGCCACTGATATTCTTGGTTTCCACGAGCAGTTCGGCCACATCAGAGGGAGTGCCCGAGGTGGCGATGAAACTGAGTTCGCCGTCAAAGAGCAGCTCGATTGAGGTCTGCGGAGCCAGAGTTGTGACGCTTACAGGCTCTGATACCAGATTCTGAGAACTTACGGTATATACGTATGTGGTTGAGGGTTCGAGGTCGGTGACGGTGAACGACGCATTTGTGGCATCGACCTTGCGGGGATAGCCGGCCAGCGAAGTGTTGGCGGTGCGCACATCGAGGGTGTACTTGCCCTGGGCGTCGGCATCGCCTATGTACGACCATGTGGCCACAAACATTTCGTCGTTAACGGCAGTCACGGGTCCGGCGGGCAGCGAGGTGGTGACGGTAGCGCTGAGTGCTACGGTGCGGGTGATGTCGCCGGCCTTGATTGTGAGTTGTCCCGAGGCTTTGCCTGAGGCGGAAGCATCATAGGTCACGGTGGCAACGGCTCCGTCGGTGGAGCAAACAGCCGAAGACGACAGGCTCGCAGGCGAAACACTGAATCCGTTGCCCGAGGCAGCCAGCGATACGTTGCC
The DNA here is from genome assembly GCA_947072905.1 of uncultured Bacteroidales bacterium. Taxonomy (GTDB): domain Bacteria; phylum Bacteroidota; class Bacteroidia; order Bacteroidales; family Muribaculaceae; genus CAG-873. The sequence goes on along the minus strand of CAMTKF010000018.1, from coordinate 42,693 downwards.
TTCCAGAGCCAAGCCCTTGATGGTCACAGGCGCGCTTACAGAGTGGCCTGCGACGGTGGCGCCGAGGTCGAGGACATATCCCTCTACGGGCAGTGTAAGCTCAGGTGTCTGTGAGATATTTACAGACCAACCTGTAGTCTTCTTGTCGCCCCAGATGTGCTCCACCAGGTCGGGATGGTCGATAAAGGGGTTGCGGTTGCCTTGCTTGGCAGCCACCACCTCATTGCGGTCGAGTTCCTTCTGGCTCACAGGGTCCTGGCGGTGCCATTTGAGCAGCAGCTCGCAAGCCCATGTGGAAAACACGGGATATTTGTTGTGGGCGAGCATGTCTGAGTTCCAGTTGCTTATCTTGCTGTTGTAGGCGGCAGCCATGTAGAAGTAAGAGCGGGCAAAGTCGCCTTTGTACTGGTCGTCGGGTTCGAATACTGTGCCTGAATAACCGGAGAAGGTAGATGTGCCGAGTTTGCCGAGGGCCTTAACGTTGCCGTTGCCGGGCAGGGTGGTGCCGTTGGCACATTCGCCGAAGGGATGGTTGCCTCGCTGTCCGTTCACCTTACCGTCGGTGGGGTACAGGTGGTAAGCGTCGGAGTACATGGGCTTGGCGTCGTCAAACCAGCTCTTGGGCATGGAGTGCTCGCGGTTGTAGCAATCGCCCACGTTCTGGTAGTTTCCGCACTTCGACTTGCCGGGAGACCACTGCTTGGTGGAATACATATCCCAGATGTAGCCGTTGGGGGTGATATCAGAGGTGTTGAAAAGAGTCCACAAGCCGTCGTAGCTCACCACATGGGGATTTCCGACAACCTGATGCAGCTGAGACAGTAGGGCGGCGCCGCTTTTTCCTTCGCAGGAAGAATAGTAACCCGAAGGTTCGGCGGCATTCGATGTGAATGAAAGACAAGCTGCAGCTGCGCAGCTCATAAGGAATGCATGGTTCATATATATGGTAGTAATTCTAAATTCTAAACTTTAAATTCTAAATTTTCAAAAGTTGCTTGAGCAGCGGCAGCACATGGTCGGCGTAGTGGCGGAATCCGAGGTCGGTGAGGTGTATGCCGTCAACGGTGCCGTCGTCTTCGGGTCCGTCGAGGTTTACCGAGTCAATCCAGTAGATATTCTTGAAACCTTCGTCCTGCAGACGCTTTATATTGCGCAGGGCGGCGGCATTCTTCTTGGGGAGATAATTGCCGAAGTGCGAGTCGTAGCGGGCGTATGGGTATATTGGACCGGCCACATATACCACCGGAGTGGTGGGGTGGGCGGCTGCTATGGTCTTCACGAAGTCGTATGTAAGGGTGTCGCACATCATCTCGGTGCAGTTGGGAATGGGGTCGAGCAGAAACAGGTCAATATCGTCCATTTCGGCAAATGTAGAGGCTATGTAAGAGTCCATCTTGCCCTCGCCCGAGAAGCCAAGGTTAACTACCTCGGCATTGAGCTCGCGTCCGATGATGTTTGTGGCGGCCATGCCGGTGCGCGAGGCGCATCCGCCCTGCAGTATGCTGGTGCCGTAAGCCATGATTTTGCGCGAGCCGTCAATCACGGCCGGGTTGCCGGCGGTGATGCGGGCGTCCTTGTCGACCTTGACATACAGCTCCTCCACGCCGTCATACAGCGGCATATATATCATGTATTCGTGCATGGCGCCGTCGAGGTTTGATACATAGGTGGCCTCAACGAGCTTGAGCGAGTCGTTGACTATGCGCGGACGGTTGGTGTTGACGTGTCGCCATGCCGAGTCGCCCTCGAGAATATACAGGTCGGTGCCTTTGATGCCGGTGTCGGCCATGTGCAGCATGTGGGCATTGAAGAGCAGGCTGTATTTCACGCCGATGCTGCGCGAGTCGGTGGCGAATCGCACAGCAATTCCGGCCGAGCACTGCTGGCGGTTCCAGAGGTCGGCGCGGCACGAGTCTTTCAGATTGGCCGGGAGTCTCCAATACGGGCGTTCGGTGTTGTCGAAGCCCTTGTTGATGATGCGCAGGTCGAGCGCGTTGACGAGCTTGAAGTCGTCGGCAAAGAGACATGCCGGCGACAGCAAAGCCATAAGCATTAAGATAAAAAGAGCTTTTTTCATGATGTGTGTTCAGGTAGATTCATATTTTCCGCAAAGGTATGAAAATATTTAAGAAAATAGCAGCGAAATTTTCAAAATTCTGTGTATCTTTGCGGTGCGACTTGTAGATATCTACTTAAAGCCACATACATAATGGACTATACACTATTAGACTTCTTAGGTCTTCTCGGAGCTGTAGGCTTGTTCCTGTACGGAATGAAAGTTATGAGCGAAGGCCTTCAGAAAGCCGCCGGCGACCGCCTGCGCAATATCCTCTCTGTAATGACCCGCAACCGCTTCACCGGCCTCATCACCGGTTGTGCGATTACTGCGCTTATACAAAGCTCCTCGGCCTCCACGGTAATGGTGGTGAGCTTCGTTAACGCCGGTCTTATGACACTGGCCCAGTCGATGGCCGTAATATTCGGTGCCAATGTCGGTACCACGTTCACGGCATGGATCATAGCCTTGTTCGGCTTTAAAGTAGATGTGTCGGTGGCCGTGCTGCCGATGATTTGCATAGCCGTAGTACTGTTATTCTCAAACAAAAGCAAAGCCAAGAGTATAGGTGAATTTCTCATAGGCTTTGCTTTCTTGTTTATGGGCCTGAACATGATTTCGAGCTATGTGCCCGATCTTCAGTCCAATCCCGAGATGTTTGCCGTTCTGCGCAATTATGCCTCGATGGGCCTTGGCTCCATATTCCTGTTCCTTATAGTAGGTGTTGTAGTCACAGCCATCATACAAAGCTCGGCTGCTACATTTGCCATAGTACTTATAATGTGTACCAAGGGCTGGATTACATTCGACCTGGCATGCGCCGTGGTGCTCGGTTCAAATATCGGTACCACCATCACCCCCTTGCTCGCCTCTATGAGCGGTAACGTGGCCGCCAAGCGCACCGCCATGGGCCACCTGCTCTTCAACCTGCTGGGTACTGTGTGGTGCATCTGTATCTTCGTGCCTTTCGCCGACTTCAACGCATGGCTCACCGAGAAAATAGGCCAGGGCAACCCCAACGACCTCTATATGTTTGTAACGGGTATAGAACAGACTCAGCCCGAAATCTACAACCATCTGTTTGACAATTCGCTGCCCGCCGGCCACGATGTGATACGCCAGATAGGCATCATGCAGATGAGCGTGTCGTTCGGCCTGTCGATATTCCATACCACATTCAACATAGTGAACGTGGGTATAATGATATGGCTTACCAATGTATATGTGAAGCTCGTTGAATGGCTCGTTCCCGGCAAGAAGCAGGACGACGAATTCACACTCAAGTTCATCTCGGGCGGTCTGCTCAACGCTTCAGAACTCAATATCACCCAGGCCGAAAAAGAAATCAGCGTATTTGCCGAGCGAGTTTACCGCATGGTCGACATGGCTCAGACACTCATACACACCAAGGCCGAGAGCGAGGAATTCAACACCCTGTATTCGCGACTTGAGAAATATGAGGACATATCAGACCGCATGGAACTGGAGATAGCCCGCTACCTCAACCGATGCGCCGAAGGACGCCTTTCTAACGAAGGTAAGGCCCGCATCGCAGCCATGCTCGGCATTATCAGCGAAATAGAGAGCATAGCCGACTGCTGCGCCGGCATAGGCAAGATTCTCAACCGCAAGATAGAGAGCCACGCCGAGTTCAACGAAGAGATATACAACAATATCGACACCATGTACCGCTACATCCACGAAGCCATGGAGCTGATGCTCGCCGAGCTGAAGGACCTGGAGAACGTGGCCGAGCGTCCGCTTGTGGCTTCTTACAACAAGGAACGCGAAATCAACAACATGCGCAACTCGCTGCGCTCGCAGAACCTCAAGAACATCAACGACGGTGTATACCAGTATCAGGCCGGTATCTATTACATGGATATCATCTCCGACCTCGAACGCACCGGCGACTATATCATCAATGTAGTAGACACCATCAAAGACAATTTCCGTCGTCACGTACGTGCATAAGGCACTTGGGGATGGTAGATAAAAGGACCTCGTCGAGGATGTAAAGCTCCTCGCCGGGGTCTGCTATTACCGAGAGGTGCTCTACGGTGCCCTGCACCGGAGCCACCATCACGCCCTGCGCGCCTTTGTAGGCCAGAGGCTCGTGGCAGCCCGGACGGGCAAAGGCCGAGGCCATGCGGCGCACCCTGTCCATCACGTCTACGTATGGCTGCACCTGCACCGGGTTTATCCACTCTGACATCTTCACCGACAGCGCACGGCGTGTGCCTTCGGGAAGAGTGATCAGCCCGAACAGGCCGCGCCGGCTCAGGTCGGCCTGACGGGCGGCGTTGGTGACCGGGCACAGCCACGGATCGGCCGTATCAAGTATATTCAGGTACCACTGCCGCATGTGCCGGCACAGCCAGCGGTCTATGTCAAGGCTTTCCACACTGCTTATGTTGCAGTTGTCGTTTACCGGTGTGAGTCCCAGCGCATTGCGCCAGATGGTCAGCATTTCTGTTTTAGTGTAAGTTTTCATGATTTTATAAATGCCCCATGCCGCCATATATACGGCGGCATGGGAAAATTCTAAATTCTAAATTTTAAATTCCTTTGTCGACAAGGCGCAGGTGGCACTTGGGATAGCGGAGAACGAGGCACGAGGCTTCGGTGAGCACCACGGCATCGGTGTTGCGCTGGCCCGAGGCACGCAGATCGAGCTTCTCGGCATGGAAGGGGATATGCACATACTTCGAAATGTATGCCGGATCTATGATAAATCCGTCGTTCTTGTGGCCGCACTGGTCGAAAATCTCGGAGGTGACGAGGTAGAGCTGACCGAAGTTGGTGAAAATCTCGCGGGCCACGATACCCCACTTCACATGAGGATCGCGCATGTCTACCGACTTGTTGAAGTCGAGGTTTGACAGAGCTGTCACCAGTCCGGTGCCGGCAAGCAGTATGCGCTTCTTGGAGCCGCCGTTGCCGGTGAATGCACGGGCGCATATTTCCACTATGGTCTCGTGGGTGAGGTTGTTCACGTCGTACTCAAATGTCTCGGTGGCCTGGTTCCAGATGCCGCCGGTGAGGTACACGTCCTCGCCCTTGCGGGTGTTGGTGAAGCTGGTGCGGGTGCCGAAAAGAAACGACTTCTCCATGCCCAGGCGCATGTCTATCACGGCTGCCTCTTCCTGGTCGTTCAGGGTCCATGCCACTTCCTTTGAAGCCAGTTTCTGCAGGGTTGACTGCTCCACCTGCATCTTGAAAATCTGGCAGAAGTTGAAGGCCTTGGTGGGCAGAGCCTGGAACTGCGCGGTCTGCACATCAAGCTCTGTGGCTGCACGTCCCATACGCACCACGGGAGTACCCTTGGGTATGACCGTGTCGGGAATCTCGGCTGTGGGCAACACAGTGATTTCGCCGGCCTCGCCGGTATCCATCACGTATGCCACTATATCGGCCTTGCCATCGCGGTCTTTCACGCCTGGAAACAGGATGGTTTCCGACACGTCGAATATAGAGGGGTCTTCGACAGTGATTCTGATCATGCGCGAGCCGTCGCCCTGAGGTATGGTGCTGTCTTCGGGGTCGCAGTCTGCGGCCAGGCGGCTCTCGGTCTTCTTGGTATCGACGCTGTAGAATTCAACCTTCATGGAGTTGCAATGGCGGCTGCCGCCAAGGCGCGAAATCTGGTCGAGAGGTGTTGATGCGGGCCTGATGCGGGTGATACGCCTGTCGATGGCCGAGGTGAGCAGGTCGGGCACTATTTCTTTGGTTGCCTCGGTGGTGAGCGGAGCTGCCGCTACGTGGGTGCCTCCGTCGGCACCGCTTGCTTTGGTGTAAGTCATATTTTAAAGAAAGAAAAAAGATGGTGATTGCTTGAATTGGCTGAGGAAAGTGTCGTTGGGGTCTTCCGACTCGGGCTGCGCCTGAGCCTGCCGGCGCGACTGATACATGGCTGTGTCTTCCTGTTGTTCGGCAGCCTCGGTTGCGGGTGTGGTTTCGGGGAATTCTTCTTGCTGCATATTGTATGGGATTAAAAAATGATGTTGCAAATGCACTGCAAAGTTATGGCCCGGAAGCCCCTGCGGTTGAGAAATCGCGTAATCATCACCGTATTTCGTAAAAAGTGGCAAGATTTGATTGAAATGTTATATTAAATCCAAAACTTTTCAGTACCTTTGCGACACCCACACGGAATGACACACTTCGTGTGAGTCAACGACTGAATAGAAAAAATTAAAATTATAAGTAATTTTGGCGATTTACTTCTAACCTAACCCTAAATCAATATGTTAGAGAAAACCAATGTTAAAGTCCTCGACAAGGTGGTAGTACGCTTTTCGGGTGACTCAGGCGACGGTATGCAGCTGGCAGGAAACATCTTCACAAATGTATCTGCCGGTCTGGGCAATGCTGTATCCACTTTCCCCGATTATCCGGCCGACATGCGTCCACCACAAGGTTCGCTCAGCGGCGTATCGGCCTTCCAGGCAAGTGTAGGTAAAGGCGTACACACTCCCGGCGACAAGTGCGATGTGCTGGTAGCGATGAATCCGGCTGCCCTCAAACGCGGCTACAAGATTCTGAAGCCCGGCGGTGTCATCATCGTTGACATCGACTCGTTCAATGAATCCGGTCTCAAGAAGGCTGAATTCACCACCGACAATCCCTTTACAGAGCTCGGTATCAACGCGCAGGTGATCGAGGCCCCCGTTACCTCCATGACCAAGGCCGCCCTGGCCGACAGCGGCATGGATGCAAAATCGGTACTCAAATGCCGCAATATATTTGCGTTGGGTCTGGTTTGCTGGCTCTTCGACCGTCCGGTTGAAGGCGCCCTCAAGCTCCTCAAGAACAAATTTGCCAAAAAGCCCGCCGTATACGAAGCCAACGCCAAGGTAATACAGGCCGGCTACGACTACGGTCACAATATCCACGCTTCGGTTTCTACCTATCGTATCGAATCTGACGACATCCGCCCGGGTGTCTACACCGATATCAACGGCAACACTGCCACCGCATGGGGCTTCATCATGGCCTCTGAGAAGTCGGGTCGTCCCCTCTTCCTGGGTTCATACCCCATCACCCCCGCCACCGACATCCTCCACGAGCTTGCCAAGCGCAAGGACCTCGGCGTGAAGGCCTGCCAGATGGAAGACGAGATTGCTGCCGTATGCTCGGCAATAGGCGCTTCATTTGCAGGCGACCTCGCCGTTACATCTACCTCGGGTCCCGGTCTCGCCCTCAAGAGCGAAGGTATAGGCCTGGCCGTAATGGCCGAGCTGCCCCTGGTGATTGTAGACGTGCAGCGCGGCGGTCCCTCAACCGGCCTGCCCACCAAGACTGAACAGACCGACCTGATGCAGGCTCTCTATGGCCGCAACGGCGAATCGCCCCTGGCCGTTCTGGCTCCCGTTTCGCCCACCGACTGCTTCACTATGGCTTTCGAAGCCTCGCGCATAGCCATCGAGCACATGACTCCCGTAGTGCTTCTTACCGACGCATTCATCGGCAACGGCTCATCGGCATGGCGCATACCCGAAGAAGGCGACTATCCTGAAATCAAGGTGCCCTACGTGCCCGCCGAGGTCAAGGAATCATGGAAGCCCTACCTGCGCAATCCCGAGACTCTGAGCCGCTACTGGGCTATCCCCGGCACTGAAGGCTTGCAACACCGCCTCGGTGGCCTTGAGAAAGACTCAAACACAGGCGCTATCTCCACCGATCCCGTCAACCACGAGAAGATGGTGATGCTGCGCAAGGAGAAAATAGAACGCATTGCCAACGACATACCCGAGCAGCAGGTGCTTCTCGATGTCGATGCCGACACTCTCATCATAGGATGGGGCGGCACATACGGCCACATCTACACCGCAGCCGAAGAGCTCAACGCCGCCGGCCGCCGTGTGGCTTTCACTCAGTTCCGCTACATCAATCCCCTGCCTGCCAATACCGGCGAAATCCTCAGCCGCTACAAGACCATCATTGTGGCCGAACTCAACACCGGCATGTTTGCCGACTATCTGCAATCCAAATTCCCCAACCTCGACATCCGTCGTATCAACAAGATCCAAGGCCAGCCCTTCCTGGTACAGGAAATCGTTGACGGTGTAAACAAAATAATGGAGGGCAAATAATTATGGAAGACCTGAAATATATCCCCGCAAACTATAAGAGCGACCAGGCCGTGCGCTGGTGTCCCGGCTGTGGCGACCACGCAATTCTCAACACTCTCCACAAGGCTATGGCCGAGGCCGGTGTAGCACCTCATCAGATGGCCGTAATCTCGGGTATCGGATGTTCATCGCGTCTGCCCTACTACATGAATACTTACGGTTTCCACACCATTCATGGACGCGCAGCCGCCATAGCTACCGGATTCAAGGTGGCCAATCCCGAAATGACCGTTTGGCAGATATCGGGCGACGGCGACGGCCTTGCCATCGGCGGTAACCACTTCATTCACGCAGTGCGCCGCAACATCGACATCAACATGTTGTTGTTCAACAACAAGATCTACGGCCTTACCAAGGGTCAGTACTCACCCACTTCGCCTCGCGGTTTCGTATCGAAGTCTTCGCCCTACGGCACTACTGAAGACCCCTTTATCCCCGCCGAACTCGTATTTGGCGCACGTGGCAACTTCTTTGCCCGCAGCATCGACGTAGAGCTTAAGGTGAACCAGGAAGTACTCCTTGCCGCCCAGCTGCACAAGGGTACATCGGTAGTCGAAATCCTCACCAACTGCGTTATCTGGAACAACGGCATACACAACCCCATCACCGACAAGGAAGTGCGCGCCGAGAAGACCATACACCTGCGCCACGGCGAGAAGATGCTCTTTGGCAAGAATCTCGAAAAGGGTCTGGTACAGGACGGCTTCCTGCTCAAGGCTGTGACTGTAGGACAGGACGGCTACACCATTGACGATGTACTCGTTCACGACGCCCACACTCCCAGCAACTTCCTGCACCAGCAGCTTGCCATGATGGACGGCGAAACCCTGCCTCTTGCAATAGGTATCATCCGCGATGTGGATGCACCCACTTACGACGAGGGCGTAAGCCAACAGGTAGAAGAAGTGCGCGCCAAGAAGGGCTTCTCAACCCTGCGCGACATGATTCTCGCCGGCGAGACCTGGACAGTGGAATAATATCCCTTGAACAATTATAGCCGAAGGAGTTACAGAACCTCACTCAAATTGGTCTTTGAGAGTTGAATATTTGGGACTCTGAGAATCCAAAATTTCACTCCCGTAATATGGCATCCGTAGGAGGCCTGTAAATTAGTAACCGGGTATGCACGCGCGAAGTTGTAAACGTAGCGCGTGCATGCCCGGTAAACGTATCACAAAAGAATCAGGCATTCGTAGAAAGCCGTCTATGACAGTTAACCGGCCTATATCGTCGGCTTCCTCCGGATGCCTTTTCGTTGTGGGAAACTCTCCGGGCATGCCCTCCCTGAGGTCGTGCATACCCGCTGCTAATTTACAGGCTTCCTTCGGATGCCATGTTGTTATATTCCTATCATCAATACTATGATTATCGCAGAATTCGGAAATAGTCGGGTTAAATTATGCTAAAATAAATTTATTAATGTTATATTAACTGCTCAAATATCATATTTTCACATTAATAAATTGCTTTATCAGCCGATTTTTCGTAACTTTGCATAACTTCAACGAGTTGGAGGGGGCCGGGCGGCTTCCTCCTTTGTTTTAGATTCGTTGCGGTATTATATTTTTATTATGATTGACAAGCAATTACTTACACAGACCGTTGAAGAGGCCATATCAGGCACCGACGCATTTGTGGTGGAGGTGCGTGTGTCGCCCGCCAATGAGATAGTAGTGGAAATAGATTCTCCCACCGGCGTGGATATAGATTCCTGCGCTGCCATCACCCGCAAGATTGAGTCGGTATTTGACCGCGATGTAGAAGACTACGAGCTCGAAGTAGGCTCGGCCGGCCTTACCTCACCCTTCAAGGTGCGCGGACAGTATCTCAAGAATATAGGCAACGAGGTGGAAGTACTCACCCGCGACGGCCGCAAGTTCAAGGGTATACTGAAAGAGGTGGCCGACAACGGCGACTTCACCGTGGCTGTACCCACCAAGGTGAAAGAGCCCGGTGCCAAGCGTCCGACACTCGTTGAGGTAGATACCACCATGGCCCCCGATGATTGCAAATCTGTGAAATACGTTATAAATTTTAAATAATATACCCCATCATCCATTTCCCCATGGCAAAGAAAGAGGAAACCCCCAATATGGTCGAACAGTTCGCCGAGTTTAAAGAACTCAAGAACATCGACAAGACCACAATGATAAGCGTGCTCGAAGAATCATTCCGCAACGTGCTCGCAAAGATGTTTGGCACCGACGAGAATCTCGATGTCATTCTCAACCCCGACAAGGGTGATGTGCAGATTTTCCAGAATCTCACCGTAGTACCCGATGGTGAGGTGGAAAACCCCAATCTGCAGATTTCGCTGAGCGATGCCCGTGCCGACAACGACCCCGAGGCCGAAGTGGGCGAGGAACACACCAAGGAAATTTTCTTTGAGAAATTCGGACGCCGTGCCATCCTTACCCTGCGTCAGACTCTTCAGTCAAAGATTCTCGACCTGCAGAAAGAAGCTATCTATGCCAAGTTCAAGGAACGCGAAGGCGACCTCGTAAGCGGCGAAGTGTACCAGACATGGTCGCGCGAGACCCTGCTGCTCGATGATGAGAAAAACGAGCTTCTGCTGCCCAAGAGCGAGTCGATTCCCGGCGACTTCTTCCGCAAGGGCGAGACCGTGCGCGCCGTAATCGCCAATGTCGACAACAAGAACAACAATCCCAAGATCACCGTATCGCGCACAAGCAACGCCTTCCTGCGCCGCCTTTTCGAGCTTGAAGTGCCCGAAATACACGACGGTCTTATCAGCATACGCGCCATTGCCCGCATCCCCGGCGAGCGCGCAAAGATTGCCGTTGAGTCTTACGACGACCGCATCGACCCCGTAGGCGCGTGTGTAGGCGTGAAAGGCTCGCGTATACACGGCATCGTGCACGAGCTGCGCAACGAGAACATCGACGTGATTCCCTTCACCGCCAATCCGTCGCTCTTCATCCAGCGCGCCCTCTCGCCCGCACGCATCACCACAATACGCATCGACGAGGAAGAGAAGAAGGCCGAGGTTACCCTCAAGCCCGAGGAAGTATCGCTGGCCATCGGTAAGAACGGTCTCAACATCAAGCTCGCTTCGATGCTCACCGGTTATGTGATCGACGTTTACCGCGATGCCACCGAGACCGAAGCCGAAGAAGACATCTATCTCGACGAATTCAAGGACGAAATCGACGAATGGGTAATCGAGGCCCTGAAGAACATAGGCTGCCTCACCGCCAAGAACGTGCTCAACGCTCCCCGCGAGATGCTCATCGAAGAAGCCGACCTCGAAGAAGACACCGTCGACAACGTGATCAAGGTGCTCAAGGCCGAATTTGAAGATTAAGAGCTTGTTATTAAACAAACTCTAAAGGTCCCACCGCATCAACTTATTTTATTATTAATTTAACAGCAATATATGGCGAAAACAAAAATCAGCACTCTTGCAAAGGAATTGAACCTGGCTCTGCCTACCGTGTTCAGTTTCCTGCGCGATAAAGGCATCAGCATCGAGGAAAGTCCCAACACACGTGTTGAGGACAACGTCGTCGAGCTGCTGGTAAGCAATTTCAAGTCCGATAAAGATAAAAAGAACAAACCCGCCGGTGCCACCGCGACTCAGCGTCGTGCGGCTGCCGACACCCCTGCAACAACTAAAGCTCCTGATGCCGACGATGCTGGTATAGCGCAACACACCGTGCCTTCTGATTCGCCATTGCAAAAACCAAGGATCATCGGTAAGATAGAGCTCGACAAGAATGGTAATCCCGTGCCGGCCAAGCCCCGCGAGACTCCCAAGCCGGCCCCACGTGCCGAAGCCCCCAAGGCCGAGGCTCCGAAGCCCGAAGCTCCAAAACCCGAACCTGCTAAGGCGGAAGCCCCCAAAGCCGAACCCGCAAAGGCAGAGGTGAAGCCCGCTCAGGCTCCCGCTCCCAAAGCAGATGCTCCTAAGGCCGAACAGCCTAAACAACACTCAAAAACCGCACAGCCTATTTCAGAAACCAAACCAAAAACGGAAGTGAAACCTGAACCCAAAGCCGAAGCACCCGCCGCACCCAAGGAACAGAAGGAAGCTGAAATTTTTGCACCTTCTTCTCCCAAACCTGCCGTGTCGCTCAACATTGTAGGTAAAATTGACCTTGATGCAATCAACCAGACTACCCGCCCCAAAAAGAAGGGTAAAGACGAACGCCGAAACGGTAAAGGCGGCGCGCAGAATAATGCCGCCGGCCAGAACAACGAGCAAGGACGCAAGAAACGTCAGCGCATCGGCAAAGACAAGGTCGATATTGAAAAGGCCGGTAAAGCTGCCGGCGAAAACAACGGCCAGGGTCGCAAAGGCGGCGATGGCAACGGCGGCAACAACAACGGTCAGGGCCGCCGAGGCGACAATAACCATGGCCAGGGTCGTGGCGGCAATAACAACAACCGCGGCGGCCGTGGACAGCAGCGCCGTCCGGCTCCCGCTCCCGAGGTTACCGAAGAAGACGTACAGAAGCAGGTTAAGGAAACACTTGCACGCCTTACAGCCAAGGAAAAAGGTCTGAAAAAAGGCGCCAAGTGGCGTAAGGAAAAACGTGAGGCCGCCTCAGAGCGTCAGCGCGAGGCCTTCGAAGCCGAATCAGCCGAAAGCCGCGTACTCAAACTCACCGAGTTTGTTACCGCCAACGACCTCGCCATCATGATGGATGTGCCTGTCAATCAGGTTATCGCCACATGTATGAACCTCGGTGTGATGGTGTCTATCAACCAGCGTCTCGATGCCGAGACCATCAACATCGTGGCCGACGAATTCGGCTACACCACCGAATACGTATCGGCCGAAGTAGCCGACGCCATTCACGAAGAGGAAGACTCTGAAGAAGACCTCGTTGCTCGTCCGCCCATCGTCACTGTGATGGGTCACGTAGACCACGGTAAGACCTCGCTGCTCGACTATATCCGCAAGGCCAACGTTATCGCAGGCGAGGCCGGCGGTATCACACAGCACATCGGTTCGTACTCGGTGACTCTGCCCGACGGCCGCCACATCACATTCCTCGACACTCCCGGTCACGAAGCGTTCACCGCCATGCGTGCCCGTGGTGCCAAGGTTACCGACCTCTGTATCATCATAGTTGCCGCCGACGACAACGTGATGCCCCAGACCGTTGAAGCCATCAACCACGCCGCTGCCGCCGGTGTGCCCATGATTTTCGCAATCAACAAGATAGACAAACCCCACGCCAATCCCGACAAGATCAAGGAAGAACTGGCCGCCATGAACTACCTCGTTGAAGACTGGGGCGGTAAGTACCAGAGCCAGGACATCTCGGCCAAGAAGGGTATAGGTGTGGAAGAGCTTATGGAGAAAGTGCTGCTCGAAGCCGAACTCCTCGAGCTCAAGGCCAACCCCAACCGCCGCGCCGTGGGTACAATCATCGAATCGTCGCTCGACAAGGGCCGCGGTTATGTGGCAAACGTACTGGTGCAGAACGGCACACTGCGCGTGGGCGACATAGTGCTCGCCGGCAACCACTTCGGCCGTGTGAAGGCCATGTTCAACGAGCGCAACCAGCGTATCAAGGAAGCCGGTCCGGCCGTTCCCGCCCTGATTCTCGGCCTTAACGGCGCGCCCCAGGCCGGCGATACATTCAACGTGCTCGAAACCGAACAGGAAGCACGCGAAATCGCATCCAAGCGCGAGCAGCTGCAGCGCGAGCAGGGTCTGCGCACACAGGTGGGCCTTACCCTCGAAGAACTTGCACGACGCAAGGCTCTCGGCAACTTCCACGAGCTCAACATCATCGTCAAGGGCGACGTGGACGGCTCTATCGAAGCACTGTCTGACTCGCTTATCAAGCTCTCTACCGAGGAAATCCAGGTTAACGTCATCCACAAGGCTGTGGGTGAAATCTCAGAGAGCGACGTAGTACTCGCATCGGCCGACGACCACACCATCATCGTGGGCTTCCAGGTGCGTCCCTCTATCGCCGCCCGCCGCACAGCCGAGGCCAAGGGCATACAGATACGTCTGTACTCGGTGATCTATCAGGCCATCGAGGAAGTGAAAGACGCTATGGCCGGTATGCTCGCCCCCGAAATCAAGGAAGAAATCACCGGTTCGGCCGAAGTACTCGAAACCTACCACATCTCCAAGGTGGGCACCATTGCCGGTGCCATCGTGCGCGAAGGCAAACTCAAGCGCGGCAACCGCGTGCGCCTCATACGCGACGGTATCGTGCGCTACACCGGCGAGCTCGGTTCGCTCAAGCGCTTCAAGGACGACGTCAAGGAAGTTACCTCCGGCTACGATTGCGGTCTGTCTATCGCAGGCTACAACGATATCAAGGTAGGCGACTTTGTGGAAGGCTTCGAAGAAGTGGAAGTAGCCCGCACATCGCTCTGATGTCTAAGATACACCTGAACATAGGTTCAAATACAGGCGATCGCCATGCTCTGATAGAGCGGGCGATCGCTCTTTTATCCCATAGCCTGCCTTGCACGGCCACCGTGTATCGGTCGGAATACATAGAATCGGAGCCGTGGGGGTTCGACTCGCCCAACCCATTCCTCAACATAGGGCTGATGATCATTACCGACGCGGTCATGGATCCGCACGCCATGCTCGACCTCACGCAGCAAGTGGAACAGCAAGTGGGGCAGGGGGCGCCTCACCGCAACCCCGATGGCACATACCGCGACCGCCCCATCGACATCGACATTATCGACATCGACTCCATCACCCTCAACACACCGCGCCTCACCCTGCCACACCCCCGGGCGCACCTGCGCAGCTTCGTCACCATCCCCAAGCACGAGCTCGAAGAAAAATACAAGTCCTGATACCTGCAAACCGGTGTGGCGTATGACATGAAATGGGGGGTGTGATTATGATTTGCATATGTAGAATTATTTTTGTATCTTTGCACGATTTATCGACAAGAAAACACAATTATTATATAAGCTTATATGAATCCAGTTAAAAAAACCATCACGCTTGCTGACGGTCGTACCATCACATTGGAGACCGGGAAACTTGCAAAGCAAGCCGATGGAGCGGTAGAACTTCGCATGGGCAACACCATGCTGCTGGCCACTGTAGTTTCGGCCAAGGAAGCAGGCGAAGGTGTTGACTTCATGCCTCTGACAGTAGAATACAAAGAGAAATTTTCATCCAACGGTCGTTTCCCCGGTGGTTTCCTTAAGCGCGAAGGCCGTGCCAGCGATTACGAAATCCTTACCTCACGTCTGGTTGACCGCGTGCTCCGTCCCCTTTTCCCCGACAATTATCACGCAGATACATTCGTAAACATCACCATGTATTCGGCCGACGGCATTGAAATGCCCGATGCCCTTGCAGGTCTTGCAGCTTCTGCTGCCATCGCTTGCTCTGATATACCCTTCAACGGTCCTATCTCTGAGGTGCGCGTGGCCCGCATTAATGGTGAATATGTCATCAACCCCAACTTCGAACAGCTCGAAAAGGCCGACATGGAACTCATGGTCGGCGCCACCTACGACAACATCATGATGGTGGAAGGCGAAATGAACGAAGTGAGCGAAGCCGACCTGCTCGGCGCCCTCAAGGCTGCCCACGATGCCATCAAGGAGCAGTGCAAGGTGCAGCTCGAACTGGCCGAAGCCGCCGGCAAGACCGTGAAACGCGAATATTGCCACGAGGTGAACGATGAAGAACTCCGTCAGGACGTTCACGACAAGTGCTACGACAAGGCTTATGCCATTGCCAAGACCGGCTCGGCCGACAAGCACTGGCGCATCGAAGCTTTCGAAAAAATCTGCAACGATTATATCGAATCAATTCCCGAAGAAGAACGCGACGAGAAGACTCCTCTGGTGAAGCGCTACTACCACGATGTGGAAAAAGAAGCCATGCGCCGCTGCGTGCTCGACGAAGGCATCCGTCTCGACGGCCGCAAGACCACCGAAATCCGTCCCATCTGGTGCGAGGTCGACTATCTGCCCGGCCCCCACGGATCGGCTGTATTCACCCGCGGTGAGACTCAGTCGCTCGCTACTGTTACCCTCGGTACAAAGCTCGACGAAAAGATTCTCGACGAAGTACTCATGCAGGGTCGCGAACGTTTCCTTCTCCACTACAACTTCCCCCCCTTCTCAACCGGCGAAGCTCGTCCGGTACGCGGCGTAGGCCGTCGTGAAATCGGTCACGGCAACCTCGCACACCGCGCCCTCAAGAGCATGTTCCCCGAAGACTTCCCCTACGTATGCCGCATTGTGAGCGATATACTTGAATCAAACGGTTCGTCTTCAATGGCCACAGTATGTGCCGGCACTCTTGCCCTGCTCGATGCAGGTGTTAAGATGAAGAAGCCCGTTGCAGGTATCGCCATGGGTCTGATAAGCGACGGCAGCAAGTATGCCATCCTCAGCGACATCCTGGGCGATGAAGACCACCTGGGCGATATGGACTTCAAGGTTACCGGTACCAAAGACGGTATCACCGCCACACAGATGGACATCAAGTGCGACGGCCTTAGCTACGAAATCCTCGAAAAGGCCCTCATGCAGGCCCGCGACGGACGTCTCCACATCCTCAACATCATCAACGAGACCATTCCCGCACCCCGCGAAGACTACAAGCCCCACGTACCCCGCATTGTCACCATGCTCATTCCCAAAGAGCTTATCGGTGCAGTCATTGGCCCGGGCGGAAAAGTTATCCAGGGTATTCAGGAAGCCAGCGGTGCTACTGTTTCCATCGACGAAATTCCCGAAGGCGGTTACATCGAAGTGGCTGCTGCTAACAAGGCTTCTATCGACAAGGCACTTGAACTCATCAACGCCATTGTTGAGCTTCCCGAAGAAGGCAAGACCTACCACGGCACCGTGCGCAACATCATGGACTTTGGTGCATTCGTTGAATTCATGCCCAACCGCGATGGTCTGCTCCACATCTCAGAAATTTCATGGGATCGTCTTGAAGACATGGCTGCCAGCGGCCTTAAGGAAGGCGACCAGGTTGAAGTCAAGCTCATCGAGGTTGACAAGAAGACCGGCAAGTTCCGTCTGTCAATGCGCGCCCTTCTGCCCAAGCCCGAAGGCTACGTAGAACCCCAGCGCCGCGAACGCGCACCCCGTCGCGAACGCCCCGAAGGCGGTGAACGTCGCGAAAACCGCGGACCCCGCCGCGAAGGTGGCGACCGTGGTCCCCGCGGACCCCGTCATCAATAAGACGACTTGAAATAATATTATAAAACGAGACTGCCGGACAATCATAATCCGACAGTCTCGTTTTATATTTTGAAGGGTATCTTCTAAAAATTTCCGATACCACGTGGCGGATGTCACATTCCCGATAAGGCTTATGCACTGTGCACCGGGTTGCCTATACCGCATCCTGTCGGATGCCACCACGTGACCGTTTACCTACCCGGCATGCCCTGTGCTACGGCTACGCCTGCGCTCGTGCATACCGGGTTACGGTGTGGCAGGCTTCCTTGGCGGAAGCCATCTTCCCGAAAACGTGGTACGGCAGGAGTCCGTCTATGGAGGATGGGTAGATACCGAATATCGGAATGTGACATCCGGTTGAGGATGTCTGCAAATACAGTAACCGCGGTATGCACGAGCGTAGCGAGGGCATGCCCGGAAAGTGGCCATAAGGAGTGGCATCCGGTAAGGATGCGGCATAGGCAACTGCGTCACCCACCGGATTACGCTCCCAAGAATATGACATCCTTGTTGAAATTTTTACTGTCTTGCTGTCGGTACATCGGGGGTGAACAGATATTTGATAAACATACGTCTGTTTTGTTTGTTGATAAAATATGTCATCCAAGTGCAGACTGATAGTAATGTTGTTGCTACCCGGGATTTTGCTCGGGCTGTCATCCTGTAATTTTATTTATGAATATGATAATTGTCCGCCCGACAATCAGCTTACAATAGTCAATGATTGGACAGCGGCGCCTGATGCCGACCCCGAGGGTATGGCATATTTATTTTTTCCGGACGATGGCGGAGCCACTTGGCGATATGACTTTCCGGGTCGCGAAGCCGGCGCTGTTAACCTGCAGCATGGCTCATACAGTTTCTTGAGCTATAACGACGATACCTATAACGTAAGATTCAAAGAGGGCGACGGCTACAGCGGCTATGTGGCCTATACTGACGCTGCCGAGCGTGTTGCCTTCAATATTGCTTCTGACACGTCAGCTACGGCATTGCCTCAGCGTATGGCTCTGAGCGAGCAACCGCTGGTAAAGTGTCCCGATATGATGTGGGGATGCTCGTATAGGCATGTAGACCTTGCCGAGAGTGTTTTGAGCTATATCACCGCCGAGGATGCCGAGCCGGTCACGTCGTCGGCCAAGGTGCTCACCGTGCACCAGCGACAGCTCACGGCCCGCTACAGTTTCATAATCCACGATGTGGAGAATCTGGCCGGAGTCAAGCAGATGAGTGCGATGTTTGGCGGCCTGGCGGGTTCGCTCAACCTTGCCACCGGAGCCACGGGCGATTATCCCTCGGCCTTGCCCTCCAAGGCAGTCAAGGCATCTGATACATCCATATCGGGCAATTTCATAACATTCGGCCTTCCGCCGCAGCCCGATACCGACAATGTGCTGTCGCTGCTGGTGCAGCTCACCGACGGACGCAAATTCAACTACGAGTTCAATGTCACCGACCAGGTGCGCCGTGCTCCCGACCCGCTGAATGTGCATGTGGAGCTGCGCGGCCTTAAGCTCGAAGAGTCTGATCCAGCCGATTCGGGCGCTTTTGATGTTAATGTTGACGGTTGGACCACTGTTGTGATAAACATTAATGGTTAAAAAACGTTTTCATTAAAAGGAGGTACAAGAATAAAATAACCGAAAAAATAAGAACTGTAATAATATAAAAACACACAGAAAATTATGAACATCAAATTAATTACTCTTGGCATGTTAGGCATGTCTGTCGCGTTCGCATCATGTAGCAGCGACGAAAAGATGGATGCTCCCGTTGACGGCAGCGTCATCAACTTCAGTGCTGTTACACCCAACGGCTCGCGTACAGAACCTACCACAACAGCCACTCTGAACAAATTCGTGGTATATGCCTTCACAGAGGGTAGCACGCTGATTGACGGAGCCACCGTCACCAAGACCGGTGGCAGCTGGACCTATTCGCCCGCAGCCTACTGGCCCGTGGAGCCGGTGAACTTCTACGCATTCAGCCCCGATATCACCAATTCGCCTGATATCAAAGGCATGGAGGGCGGTAATATTCCCGATTACCAGAGCCCCGGTAATGTGGACTTGCTTTACTCGGTAAAGACCGGTGTGAAGCAGCAGGCCGCACCTGTATTGCTTAACTTCCGTCATGCGCTCTCGCGTGTGAAGGTGATGATGAGCAGTACCAATCAGCGCATCACTGTGAAGGTAAATCACATCTCGCTGTGCAACGTCTATCTGCAGGGTACATTCAACTTCCCGAATGAATCCACCCTGGCCTCGACTCCCGATGTCAAGGGCACATGGACCAAGTACAAGGCCCTCAACAAGCCTCTGATATTCTACGCCATAGGCGCTGAGGATCAGGTAACCCTTACTTCGGTGCCCACCGACTACACCGAGGGCAACCTTAACTACAATTACGTGATTCCGCAGCCTCTTACCGAGGTCAGCCTTGTGGGCGACGACTACGCCGGCACTTATATCCAGGTCGATTGCGAAATCTACGACACCGCCAGTGGCGTGAAGCTGTGGCCTAACAGCAATACACCCGCATACATGCTCGTGCCCGAAACCGATTGCGGCCGCATTGTATACCCCACCACTTCCGATAAGGTTAAATCTTGGGAACAGGGTCATGAATATATCTACAACATCGCCATCAACAATCCTGATGTACTCGACAAGATTGAGTTTGACGTAACAGTAGATGATTACGTTATCGAAGATATGTAATACCTCAGTTATAGTTTCTAAACGAAGGACTCTGCAAGGGCAGCTTTGATACTGCCGTTGCAGAGTCTTTCTTTATTAATTATATGAGAGTTTCAGCTTATTCTTCGATGCGGTTTGCCACGATGCGCGAGTTGCACTCGCGTATGAAGCGCAGTATCTCGTCGCGGTGGTCGCTGGCCTCGATATCGGTCTCGATGCGGCGCATGGCGTTGAACAGCGAGGTCGACGACTGGTATATGTGGCGGTAAGCCTTGGCTATATCATCTATCTGCTCGGGGGTGAATCCGGCGTGCTTGCCCAGGATTATGGCGTTCACACCATAATATGATGCCGGGTTATGGGCAATGATGATGTATGGGGGTACGTTAGACGATATGCGGCAGCCGCCCTTGATCAGAACGTATGAGCCTACATGCACGTCCTCGTGCAGTATAACGTTTGACGACAGGATGGTGCCGTGCTCCACCTTTACATCGCCCGCAATGGTAACGCCGTTGCCCAGCACGCAGTATGGAGCTATGTGCGAGTCGTGTCCTATGTGGGAGTTGGCCATGATGGCGCAGTTGTTGTCGATACGGGTGCCGGCATCGGGGTGTATGCCGCGGTTTATGATCACATGCTCGCGTATGACCACATTGTCGCCAACGTAGCAATAGGTATCTTCGCCCTTCCAGCGGAAGTCTTGCGGGTCGGCGCTGACTATGGCACCTTGATAAACTTTGGTATTCTTGCCAAGGCGGGCGCCCTTCATGATAGAGGCGTAAGGCATGATTTCGCAACGATCGCCTATTTCAACATTCTTGTCAATGAAAGCGAATGGATGGATTATAACGTCTTGGCCGAGCTTGGCTGCGGGATCGACGTATGCAAGAGGGCTTATCATGTTATATCAGATTAGGTTTTTATTCAATCAGGGTTATATTGATTGAAAGCAAATGTAGTATAAAAAATCTAAAAAAACAAAGAAGCAAGCACTTTTTTAGCGCTTGCTTCCATATTTTTCGTAAATATAACGAATTTATGTCACATAATTATCTTCCGCCGCCCATCGACTGATAGAGGTTGATTACGGCAAGGCTTGCAGCCTGCGAGCATGCTATGCGTGAGATCTGGGCGCTGAGCAGGCTCTGTTGTGCGGTGATAACGTTGAGGTAGTTTACGTCGCCGTTTGAGTAGGTGAAGAGGTCCTGGGTCATATCCACGGCCTTTGACAGGTCTTCTACCTGCTTGTCGAGGAATACCGATTTTTCCTGGCTCTTCTGATATACGGTGAGAGCGTCTGATACCTCGGCGGCAGCGTTCATCAGGGTGTACTCAAACGAGTTCATGGCCTTCTGCTGCGAAGCTTTGGCTGCCTTAAGGTTTGCGATGTTGCGACCGCGCGAGAAGATGGGAGCCACCAGCGAGCCGGCCAGCTGTACAAACCAGTCGCCGGGGTTGAGGATGGCCGAGCCAAGCGCGTTGGTGAAACCGCCGTTAACCGAGATGGTAAGGCCGGGGTAGAAAGCGGCGCGGGCCGAGTTGGTGGCGTAGTATGCCTGAGCCAGCGACTGTTCGGCGGCGGCTACGTCGGGACGTGCGGCCAAAGTAGCCATGGCCACGCCGTTGCGGGCGTTTTCAGGAGCCAGCAGCACGGCGTTCTCGCTTACTGCCCATTCCTGCGGCATGGTGTTGAGCAGGAGCGACATTGTATTGTTGAGGCGGTCTACAGATGCTTCAAGGTCGGTGATAGAGCCAAGAATGTTGTAGTAGTTGGCTTCGCTCTGCATCACACCGGCCTCGTTGGTGCGTCCGGCCAGTTTGAGGTCGCGCATCTTTTCAACGGTTTCGAGCCACAGGGCCGAGGTATTGCGCGAGAGTGAGAGCTGCTGCTTAACTGACGCGAGAGTGTAGTAGGTGGTGGCAACGGCCGAGATTATCTGCGAGCGTACGGCCTGGGCGTAAGCCTCGCTCTGCAGCAGGGCGGCTTTGGCTCCGCGCTTTGAGTTGAGGAGCTTGCCAAAGATGTCTACTTCCCACGAAGCCTGAGCGGGGAGCTGATAGCTCCACGACCAGCTGCCGTCGGTGTAGCGGTTGCCGAAGCGCGAGCCGGCACCGTTGGGTGCGATGGCCAGCGAGGGCAGATAGGCAAGTTTGGCGCCGAGCAGCTGGGCCTGGGCGGCTTCAACATTGAGTTGGGCGTTGCGCAGGTCGGTGTTGGCCACCAGGGCGCGGTTGATGAGATCTACCAGAATGGGATCGGTGAATACATCCTGCCATGCGAGGTTGCCGAATGCTGTAGAATCGGTGGGCTGCTTCAGGGCCTCGGCATACTCCTTGGTGATGGCGGTAGAGGTAGGAGTCTCGTATTTCTTGTATATATGGCAACTGGAAAGTGAGGCGGTGAGTCCGATAACCAGTGCGATCTTAATCAGTTTCATATCTTAATTGTTTAAAGATGAATCCATGAGCCACCGGAGCGAGTGCTCCGGGGCGAGGATTCAGTAATGGGATTATCGGGCGTATTGTTCGATTTCGTTTTCAATATTACCATGCTTTTCTTCGTTCTGCCACTTGATGGGCGAGATCTTTTCCTGAATAGCCTGGAATACGCAGAACAGTGCGGGCACCACAAGTACCTGAAGCACCATACCGATGAGCATACCGCCTACCGAGCCGGTACCGAGAGCGCGGTTACCGTTGGCACCTACACCGCTGGCCAGCATCATGGGCAGAAGACCGATAACCATGGCGAGCGATGTCATGAGGATAGGACGCAGACGGGCGGCGGCGCCGGCTACGGCTGCGTTGAAGATGCTCATGCCGGTGAGTCGGCGTTCAAGGGCGAACTCAACGATAAGGATGGCGTTCTTGGCCAGAAGACCGATAAGCATGATGAGCGCGATCTGCAGATAGATGTTGTTGTTGATGCCTGCGATGTCGGCAAAGATAAACGCACCCATAAGACCGAAGGGAATCGAGAAGATAACGGCCCATGGCAGCAGATATGATTCGTACTGAGCCGAGAGCAGCAGGTAAACGAAGAGCAGACACAGACCGAAGATCATGGCTGTAGAGCTACCGCTCGACGAACCGGCTTCTTCGCGGGTCATACCGGCGTATTCAAAGCCGAAGCCCTGGGGCAGGCTCTGCGAGGCCACGCGCTCGATTGCGGCGATGGCGTCACCCGACGAGTAGCCGGGAGCCGGGCTACCGTTGACACTGATTGAGTTGAACAGGTTGAAACGGTTGAGAAGGTCAGGACCGTATACGCGGGTGAGCTTCACAAAGTTTTCGATGGGAGCCATTTCGGCGCCGTTGCGTATCTTGATGTTCTTGAGAGTCTCGGGGCTAACGCGGCTTTCGGGATTACCCTGCATCATCACACGGTAGATCTTACCGAAGCGGTTGAAGTTTGACACATACATACCGCCGTAGTAACCCTGCAGGGTAGAGAGAATGGTAGAGGGGCTGATACCGGCCTTCTTGGCCTTGGCAGCGTCGATGTCTACCAGATACTGCGGGAAGGTGGGGTTGAAGGTGGTGTATGCCTGGGCTATTTCGGGCTGGGCGTTGAGCTGGGCCAGGAATGCCTGGGTTACGGCGAAGAACTGGTTGATATCGCCGCCGGTCTTATCCTGCAGCTTGAGTTCGAAACCGTTGGTCACCGAGTAACCGGTAATCATAGGCGGAGCGAAGAACACTACGCGGCCGTCCTTGACGTGGGCAGTCATGCCGTAGAGCTGGCGTATGATGTTGGTGACACTTTCTTCCTTGGAACGGTCATCCCAGTTCTTGAGCTTGATGAGCAGTGTACCGTATGTGGCACCCTGACCGGCGAGGAACGAGTAACCGTTGATGGTCTGGCATACTTCAACGGCGGGTACGCTCATCACAACCTTTTCGAGTTCATCGAGCACCTCGGTGGTACGTTCCTGAGATGTGCCCGGGGGCATGTCGACCATACCGAAGAAGAAGCCTGTGTCTTCATCAGGTACCATGGCCGAGGGTGTGCGCATCATGAGCCATACCAGAACCACTACAGCAACCAGTACGGTGGCAAACGAAGTGATGCGGTGTGCGCACATCCAGTTTACGCACTTGCGATATATGCCCAGAAGCTTGCCGTAGCCGTTCTCGAAGGCGCGGTGGAAGCGTTCGCCGAAGAGGCCGAGCACAGCGAGCAGGGCCACAACGCAGGCGATGATGCTCTCTACCACGTTCTCGAATGCGTACCAGTCGAGTACCATGAAGGTGATGGTGGCGCAAAGCAGTACGAATGTGATGATGGGCGGGAAGTTGAGGCCGAAGCTGCGGGCATATTTCTTCTTGAGTACTTCGCCGGTAGCCTCGTAAGCCTTGCCCATGCGTTCCTTGAGCGAAGAGTCATCGTCCTTGGCCTTGAGGAACACGGCGCAGAGCGCAGGCGACAGGGTAAGAGCGTTGACAGCCGAGAAACCGATGGCGATGGCCATGGTGAGACCGAACTGCTGGTAGAATACACCTGCGGTACCGGGCATGAACGATACGGGGATGAACACAAGCATCATCACAAGGGTAATCGAGATAAGTGCCGATGCGATTTCGTTCATGGCGTCGATAGAGGCCAGTCGTGCCGACTTATAACCCTGGTCGAGTTTGGCATGCACGGCCTCCACCACCACAATGGCGTCGTCGACCACAATCGCAATCGCAAGCACAAGAGCCGAGAGGGTGATGAGGTTGATTGAGAAACCGATGAGGTTAAGCACGAAGAATGTACCGATCAAGGCCACGGGGATGGCGATGGCTGGGATGATGGTGGAGCGGATATCCTGCAGGAAGATATATACAACGAAGAACACCAGCACGAAGGCTTCGATAAGTGTACGGATTACGTTGTGTATCGAGGCATAGAGGAATTCGTTGTTGTTCATAGGTATTTCGAAAGCGAGGCCTTCGGGAAGGTCGGCTTTCATCTTTTCTACCTCGGCAAGCACGTCGTTGATGATCTGGGTGGCGTTGGAGCCGGCGGTCTGGAACACCATTGCCATCGACGAGGGATGTCCGTTGAGCTTGTTGTGGAAGCCGTAGGTCACACGGCCGAGTTCGAGTTCGGCGATGTCCTTAAGATACAGAACTTCGCCGTTGGGAGTGGCGCGCACCACAATGTCGCCGAATTCTTCGGGAGTGGTGAGACGTCCGCGATAGCGCATTGTGTACTGGAACGACTGGTCGCCCTGTTCACCGAAAGCACCGGGAGCGGCTTCAACGTTCTGTTCGGCCAGAGCTGCGGCCACGTCGCTGGGCATGAGGTTGTACTGGGCCAGTACGTCGGGCTTGAGCCATACTCGCATAGAGTAGTCGGCACCGAAGCTCATCACGTCGCCCACACCATGCACACGCTGGATAACGGGCACAACGTTGATCTTCATGTAGTTGTCGAGGAATTCCTCGCCGTATCGGCCTGTAGTGTCAACGAGCGACACACCTACGAGCATAGATGTCTGGCGCTTCTGTGTGAGCACACCCACCTGGTTTACTTCAGAGGGCAGCAGGTTGGCAGCCTTGGCCACACGGTTCTGCACGTCTACGGCAGCCATGTCGGGGTCGAAACCCTGTTCGAAGGTTACGGTGATGGTGGCCGAACCGGTATTGGTGGCGGTAGAAGTCATGTATTGCATGCCTTCGGCACCGTTGATTGATTCTTCAAGAGGCTGGATCACAGAGTTGATCACAGCCTGTGCGTTTGCACCGGTATATGTGGTGGAGACGTTGATTGTCGGAGGTGCAATGTCGGGATATTGCGTGATAGGTAGCGAAACCAATCCCAGCAGACCCAGCAGCACGATGAAAATCGAGATAACCGTCGAAAGCACCGGACGGTTAATAAAGGTATCAAGTTTCATCTATAGGAGATTTTATTAAATTAATTTTTGTAGCTTGTGAGAGAACAAAGGTCAGGCACGACAGTCAGCGTGGCCTTAACGCTTTGTTTCATATTCGCTGATATGGTTTGTAAGAATTATTTCTGAGCGGGAGCCTGCTGTTGCTGCTGTGCTTCGGCTGCGGCAGCCTTGGCGTCAACGGGGTTTACGGGCATGCCTGCGCGTACGCTTGTGCCGACACCTTCAATAACCACGCGGTCGCCGGCCTTGAGGCCCGAGGTAATCACGTAGTTCTTACCGTCGTTGAGGGGAAGTACCTCGATGGGTGTGTTTACGGTCATGTTTGAATCGTTGAGCACGAATACGTACTTGAGGTCCTGGATTTCGAAAGTGGCCTTCTGGGGGATAACGATGGCGTTTTCGGCGGTGACGGGGATGTTGACCATACCGGTGTTACCGCTGCGGAGCATGCCCGAGGGATTGTCGAAGAGGGCGCGGACCGATGCAGCACCGGTTGAGTTGTCAATGATACCCGATACGGTGGCTACCTTACCCTGGATGGGATATTTGGTGCCGTCGGCCAGGGTGAGAGACACAGCGGGCATGGCCTTGATGGCGGCATCGAGCTTGGTGGTGCCGTTGTCGGTCATATCGAGGAGGTCTTTCTCGGTGAGCGAGAAGTAGGCGTACATCTCAGAGTTGTCGGAGATGGTGGTGAGGGGAGTCACCGACGAGGGCGATGCGAGCGAGCCTTCGCGCGAGGGAATGGTTCCTACAACACCATCGCTGGGAGCGGTAACTACAGTGTACGACAGGTTCTTCTTGGCGTTGGTGAGCATAGCCTGAGCCTGTGCGAGCTGAGCTTTGGCCTGCTGGAGCTGGTTGAAGCTCACCTGCCATGTGTTTTCGCTGATTATGTTGCGGTCGTAGAGTGCCTTGTTGTTGTCGGCATTGATCTGGGCGTTGGCAACGGCAGTCTTGGCTGCGTTTACCGAAGCCTGTGCCTGGTCAACGGCGGCCTGGTACTGCACCTGGTCGATGGTGAAGAGAGCTTGCCCCTTGCGCACGCGCTGACCTTCGTCTACGTGTACACGGGTGATGAATCCGCTTACCTGAGGACGGATTTCGATGTCGGTCTTACCCTTAAGGGTTGTCGGGTAGTTTTTGAACAGTTCAGAGTTTGAAGGCTCAACGGTGAGAACTTGCAGAGAGGGAGCCTGAGCCTGCGGTGCGGCATCCTGCTTGTTTGAACACGAGGCCAGTGAGGCGATTGCCATAGCCGATAGTGTGAGGCAGGTAAAGGTAAACGATTTACGCTTCATAATTTATATTTACTGTAAGATTTGTATCTTGATAATGAGTCTCTAAAATTTGTAACATGCAAAATTACAAAAAAATGTCCATTTTGAAGTTTTCAAAACGGACAAACTTTTGGAGTAAAACGGAAATAAGTGTTGGAATTACGCCAATATTCAGATTTTTTAAGATTTCTATATGCCGAATAATCAGCGGGTCAGGTCAATTATTCCTCAAAGAGGGAGTAGTTTATGAAGTCGTTGAGCGGCTTGAATATCTGCATCAGGTGCGAGGCTTGGTCGGTCCAGTCGGGTTGTGTGAAAAACTCCGGTGCCACAAGGTGTTCGCGGCCTATGTCTATCAGCCTCAGGGCATGAGCCATGGGGTGGTCTTTGGGCCAGCCTTTGGGAATGGTCTTGAGCGAGCGTCCGCACCATGCGGGAAATGCGCTTACAAATTCGGGATTGTTTATTATTTCGTTGAATTCGTCGTCGTTGTCGGCAATGGCGTGGCGCAGCTTGCGCAGCATGGCAGCGTCGGGATTCCAGATACCGCCGTATATGCCGGTGAACCCTTCTTCAAAACCGGCCGATATGTAATATCCGGCCACGGCGTTGGTGCGTCCTTTGGGCGACAGGCCGGCCGAGAAGTGAGTCTTGTAGGGAGTTTTGTCGAGCGAGAAACGAGTGTCGCGGTAGATGCGGTATACGCACTCCTTGCCCGAGAGCATACCGAAAGCCGGCTCCCACTGCGAGCACTTGGCTATAAGGGTATCGATGTCGGCAATCCACTGAGCGCGCAGAGCGTCGAACTCGTCTTTATGCAACTTGAACCAGGGACGGTTGTTGTTGTCGCGCAATTCGCGCAGGAATCTGATGTATTCGGGTGTCATAGGTCAATCGGCTTATTTGATGTCTTCCCACACGGCGTCTTCAACCTGCGACTCAGAGCTGTAGCGGGTTTCAGAGCCGGCTTCGGCCGAGCTTTGGCCTACGTTGCACGATATTTCCTCGAATACCACGTATTCGCCCACGTCGGGATTGATCTTCTTCTTTTTGAAGCGAGACGACTGCGACTTTTGTGAGCCTGCGCCGGCCGACTGTTGGCGAGTGCTTTGGTTGAAGGCATCGCGCATGCCACGGGTAGCCTTTTTCCATTGTTTATGGAACTGATATCCGCGCCAAAGAGCCTTACCCAGCGGTATGATTATAAAAAATATTACAAGAAGTAGTATGAATGTACCCATTATTGGAGAGAAAAAACTTGGAAATTATTCGGCTTCCTTGCGACCGAGAGCCGAGATGAAAATATAGAGGGCTATAACCCATACAAAGCCTGAAACCTGCCATACGATGACAAAGCAGATGGCTGCAAGTATGAGTATGTAGCGCCGGAAGTTCTCGTGCCAGTCAAAATTCTTGAATTTCAGCGAGAACATGCGCATGTTGCACACCATCATCGACGACATCACTATAATCAGCAGCACCATAGCCGCGGTGCCGGGGTATCCGTAGCGTCCTATCCAGGCGGCAAGTCCTATCCAGAATATGGCGTTGGCCGGGATTGGCAAGCCGCGGAACGAGGTTGTCTGTGTGGTGTCAACGTTGAATTTGGCCAATCGGTATGCACCCAGCAGCGGTATCAGAAGGGCTGCGAAGCATAGCCAGGGGTGCATGGAGTAGCCGAGTATAAGGTTGAGAATCATCATTCCCGGTGCTACGCCGAAGCTCACGAGGTCGCTGAGCGAGTCGAGCTCCTTGCCTATTTCAGAATAAGCCTTGAGCAGTCGGGCTGTGGCGCCGTCGCAG
Source organism: uncultured Bacteroidales bacterium (assembly GCA_947072905.1). Classification (GTDB taxonomy): domain Bacteria; phylum Bacteroidota; class Bacteroidia; order Bacteroidales; family Muribaculaceae; genus CAG-873. The sequence continues at coordinate 13,662 of CAMTKF010000018.1, read as the reverse complement.
AAGTCAAACACCGCTGCGGCCGCTATTGCTATCCAACACCAATGCAAGCCGGTGAGGGGACCGAACTCCACATCGAGATGAAATGCCATATATATGGCAACGCAGCCCGAAAGGAGGTTGCAAAGGGTGATGAGATTTGGTACTGATCCTATTATTTTATTGGGCATGTGTCTTTGTGTTAGAGTGCGTTAAAACCGGAAGATTTCAAGCAGTTATGGCCTTAGACGCCCGATGAGGGTGACTCCGCCGGTGGTCTTGTCGCCCAGGTTCACGTAAGTTTCGGTGCCAAGGGGCAGATATATATCTACTCTTGAGCCGAACTTGATGAAGCCCATGTGGTCGTCGATACAAGCTTCGGTGCCTTTTTCGGCATAAGTCACTATGCGGCGGGCGATGGCTCCGGCAATCTGCCTTACAAGTACCAGCTGGCCCTCGGGTGTGCGGATTACCACGGTAGAACGCTCGTTCTCGGTGCTCGACTTGGGCAGATATGCGCCCATGAAGCGGCCCGAATGGTGGGCGGTATGAATCACCTCGCCGTTTACCGGAAACCAATTGGCGTGAACGTTGAGTACGCTCATGAAAATAGACAGTTGCAGGCAGCGGCACTTCAGATACTCGGGCTCGTAGACCTCTTCGAGAGCTACCACAGTGCCGTCGGCGCTTGCCACCACTGCATTGTGGGGGTCGCCTTCAAAGTGGCGGCGGGGCGAACGGAAGAAATTGACCGTGAGCAGATACAGCACACCAAGCACTGCAGTGACTGATATGGGCCATACCATCGGCCTAACCCACAGCCACAAAGGTAGCACCACTACAGCTATCGCTATAGCGGATACGACAAGAATGTTAGTGCCTTCGTGGTGAATTTTTACTCTCATCAGTGTGTCAAATCAGGTTATAACCAAATGCAAAGTTATATCAAATAATTGTAATAACCGCAGTTTTTGTGAAATTTTTCATAAATTATGACTTATTGTATAAAAAATATTGGATTTGGCATTTTAAGAAATGTTAAATCATACATTATTCCGATTTTTTTGATTAAGTTTGCGTTATTCAAAACAGACAACCATAACCCTATAACAATATATGCCAACAGATTCAACCCGGGGCACGGCAAAGCGCAAGCGCCGTCCCAAAGTTCTGCCTATCATAAAGAACGACCCATGGCTCGAACCATACGCCGATGCTATCACCGGGCGCCATAAGGATGCCATTGATGCCGAAAAACGTCTTACTTCAGCCTCAGGCTCGCTGAGCGAGTTTGCCAACGCCCACCGCTATTTCGGGCTGCACCGCACAGCCGAGGGTCGCTGGGTGTTCCGCGAATGGGCTCCCAACGCCACCAAAATCACCCTTATAGGCGATTTCTCAGATTGGCAGTCTACTGCCAAATATACCCTCAAACGCATCGACAACGGTGTGTGGGAAGGCAGCTGGGGACCCCGTGCATTCAAGGACGGCCAGAACTACAAGATGCTTGTGGAATGGGAAGGCGGCAGCGGCGAGCGCATCCCCGCATACGCCGACCGTGTGATACAAGACCCCGTAACCCATCTGTTCGCAGCACAGGTGTGGGCGCCCAAAGAACCCTACAAGTGGGCTGTGACCGATTTCAAGCCCGATACCAAGCCCCTGCTCATATACGAATGTCACATAGGCATGGCCCAGAACCGCGAGGGCGTGGGCACCTACGATGAATTCCGCGAGAATGTATTGCCCCGCATAGCCAAGGACGGCTACAACGCCATACAGATAATGGCCATACAGGAGCATCCCTACTACGGCTCGTTCGGCTACCACGTATCGAGCTTCTATGCTCCGTCGAGCCGTTTCGGTACCCCCGACCAGCTGCGCCGCCTTATCGACGCCGCCCATGCCGAGGGAATAGCCGTGATAATGGACATTGTACACTCGCACGCGGTGAAGAACGAGAACGAGGGCCTCGGCCGCCTCGACGGTTCGTATGACCAATACTTCTACGGTGACGGACGCCGCGAGCACCCGGCATGGGACTCGCTTTGCTTCGACTACGGCAAGGACGAGGTGATGCACTTCCTGCTCTCAAACTGCAAATACTGGATTGAGGAGTTCCGTTTTGACGGTTTCCGTTTCGACGGTGTTACCTCAATGCTCTACTATAACCACGGCCTCGGACAGGCATTCGGCGGCTATGGCGATTATTACAACGGCGGTCAGGATGTGAATGCCATCACTTACCTCACACTGGCCAACAAGCTCATACACGAGCTGAATCCGCGAGCCATCACCATTGCCGAGGAAATGAGCGGTATGCCCGGCCTGGCTCTGCCCTTTGCCGACGGCGGCATAGGCTTCGACTACCGTATGGCCATGGGTATACCCGACTACTGGATCAAGACACTCAAGGAGAAGAAAGACGAAGACTGGCATCCGACTTCAATATATTGGGAACTCACCAACCGCCGCGCCGACGAGAAGACCATTTCATACGTCGAGAGCCACGACCAGGCGCTTGTAGGCGACAAGACTGTTATTTTCCGCCTTATAGACGATAAGATGTACTGGCACATGAGTGTGGACGACGACGATATGACCGTAGCCCGCGGCATGGCTCTGCACAAGATGATTCGCCTGGTGACCCTGGCCTCTATCAACGGCGGTTACCTCAACTTCATGGGTAACGAATTCGGACATCCCGAGTGGATTGACTTCCCGCGCGAGGGCAACGGATGGAGCTACAAGTATGCCCGCCGACAGTGGGACCTCGTAGACCGTGAAGACCTCAAGTACAAGTATCTCAATGCCTTCGACAATGCCATGGTAGAGCTTGTGTCGGGTGTGTACAACTTCCAGTCACTGCCCATGCGCAAGTTGTGGGAGAAGGACGACGACCAGGTGCTGGCATTCATGCGCGGCGACCTCGTGTTTGTGTTCAACTTCAATCCATTCAAGTCGTTTGACGGCTACGGCATCCTCGCCCCCGGCGGTGTGTACGATGTAGTGCTGTCCACCGACAATCCCGCCTTTGGCGGATATGGCAACATCGACGAGCATGTTGAGCACTTCACCCAACCCGATGAGCTTTACTCGCCCGCCGGCGTAGAATGGCTGCGCCTGTACATACCGGCCCGCAGCGCCATGGTGCTCAAAAAGCACAAACCCGGACGCCGCAGTTCGGCCAAGAAATAAGACAGATACATAGATAGATACAATCGGCGCGGACTCTTGCATGAATCCGCGCCGACTGTGTTATTAAGATGGTATGTCAGAACTTCGATATTGATGGTGAGATTATAACAGCATGGTATCTCGAGGAAGCTCATGCCCTGAGCTGCAGTACCATCATTTTGGGCGTGTTTTTTATTGGATAGGGGGGAATGCCTTGGTTGTCGGGAAGTTGGCATCCGAAGGAAGCCTGTAAGCTAGTAGCCGGGTATGTACGACCGTAGGGAGGACATGCCCGGACGGTCGTACCCCAACATAGGGCATTCGTAGAAAGCCGTCTAAATAGGAAGAGTTTGCCCTACTGTATAATCGGCTTTCTGCGAATGCCATTTTTTGTATGGTATCGCTTACCGGGTATGTACAGCACTTAGAAGTCGCTGAACAGTTGTGGCTTGATCACTATGCCTATGCGCACCTGCGATTTCCACACCTTGTAGTCGAGCAGTCCCTCGCCGTAGCCGTTGTAGTATTGCAGGAAAAGGTATTGGTTGCTCTTGCGCGAGAAGCGGTAGGCCAATTCGAGTATGGTGTTGTAATTGAAGAAGTTGCCCAGACGCTTCACCAGCGTGAGCGAGCCCGAGAACTTGCGGTTGGTGCTGTTTACCTGCACCGAGGTCTGATATATGCCGCAGTAGTGCAGGATGTCGCGGTTGTTCTGTCCGTCGATAATGGGAATCCATACCTTGCCGGCCACACTGAGGTGAGGGTCTACTATGATATTGGCCGCGAGCGACACCTTGTTCCATGAGCGCGACCATATACTGTCGCGGCCGTTGCTCTCGTGCTCGAGTATCAGGCTCAGCTTACCCACATACCTGTTTTTCACAAACAGGGGCTTGGTAATACCGATACCCGGGTTGAAGTTGAGGTCGGTCATGGGCATGGAGTTCTCGAGAACGTTCCAGAAGCATTTCTGCGAATAAAACAGATACAGGAATGTACCGCCGGGCAGCGTGGCATTGGTGAGTCGCTGCGCTATGGATATCTGGAATTTGATGTTGGTATTCTCCTTGGTGGGTTTTGGCCCTATAGGCGGACCGAAAATGAAGTAGTTGTCCTTGTACAAGCCGAAATAAGGCTGATTCTTGAAGTCGCGGCGTATGCTGTCGGGATTGAAACGTTCGCTGTCATCAGATATTATCTGGGCTTGTATGGAGTAGGGCGCTAAGATTGCGGCCACAAAAAAGATTATAAGAGCAATGCGTTTCATTATTTTCCGTTTATATGCTGCAAATTTAGTCATTTTATTCTGTTGTTAGTAAAAAATCACATTTTTTGCTAACAAATTTTCCAAACAGGACAAAATAAATCCATGTATCCCGCATTGGAGATACATGGATTGGAGCTTTATCAGGTCTAAGATTAATATTGTTCGTTTTCGTTGGGGAAGTCGACGCTTTTCACATCTGAGATGTAAGAGGTGATGGCGTCGTCTATCACTGTGGCAAGGTCGGCATAGCGGCGCAGGAACTTGGGCGAGAAGCCTTTGTTGATGCCCAGCATGTCCTGAAGCACCAGTACCTGTCCGTCGACACCCGAGCCGGCGCCAATGCCGATTACGGGAATCGAGATTGATTCTGCCACCTGCTTGGCAAGCTTGGCGGGGATTTTCTCCAGCACCAGCGCGAAGCATCCTATTTCTTCGAGCATTTTTGCATCCTCGAGCAGCTTGGCGGCTTCGGCTTCGTTCTTGGCGCGCACGTTGTATGTGCCGAATTTATTGATTGACTGGGGGGTAAGGCCCAGATGTCCCATTACGGGAATGCCGGCGGTGAGTATGCGTTCGATAGATTCGCGTATCTCTGAGCCGCCTTCTATCTTAACGGCTTCGGCCCCGCTTTCTTTCATTATGCGGATGGCCGACGAGAGGGCTTCCTTGGAGTTGCCCTGATACGAGCCGAAAGGCATGTCGCATACCACCAGGGCGCGCTTGGTGCCGTTGGTCACGCACTTGGCGTGGTATATCATCTGGTCGAGGGTGATAGGCAGGGTGGTGGGGTTGCCGATCATTACGTTTGAGGCAGAGTCGCCCACAAGGATTACGTCGATGCCGGCTTCGTCTACGAGGCGGGCCAGTGAGTAGTCGTATGCGGTGAGCATTGCTATCTTCTCGCCGCGCTGTTTCATCTCGCTCAGGCGTATGGTGGTCACCTTGCGAGCGTTGTCGGTTGTGTTTGTTGACATATCTGTTTTAAAGAATGCCGAGTATGATAGACTCGGAAATATTTTAAAAATTGTGCAAAGTTAAATAAAATGATTTAAACAGAGCTTGATTCTTATGAAAATTTTGTAAATTTGTACGTTTATACATTACGTAATGTTTTGTAGATTCGTACGTTTATATAACCTAACATAATACAGGATAAGAATGAAAGTTGTAAACTTTGCCGCCAACCCGTCGCTGATGAGCCGATATTTGCTCGAGATGCGTTCTACCGAAATTCAGCGCGACCCCATGCGCTTTCGCCGTAATCTGGAGCGTGTGGGCGAAATTATGGCTTACGAGATTTCAAAGGTGTTGAATTACAAGCAGGTGGAGGTGCAGACTCCGCTCGGAGTGGCCAAGTGCGACACTCCCGATGATCAGATTGTGCTGGGTACGATTTTCCGCGCCGGTGTGCCTTTCCACCAGGGTTTTCTCGCTTATTTCGACAATGCCGAGAATGCCTTTGTGTCGGCTTACCGCAAATTCAAGGAAAAAGAAAATTTTGATATCTGCATAGAGTATCTCGCTTCGCCGCGTCTCGACGGCAAGACCCTGCTGCTGGTCGACCCCATGCTGGCCACCGGTGCATCTATGGAGCTGAGCTACCGCGCCCTGCTCACCAAGGGCACTCCCGCCGGGCTGCACCTGGCTGCCGTGATAGCTTCGAAGCAGGCTGTGGAGTACCTGAATACGGTGATGCCCGACGATTGCACCCTGTGGGTGGGTGTTATTGACGATGAGATTAACTCGCACTCTTACATCGTGCCCGGTCTGGGCGATGCCGGCGATCTGGCCTACGGTATCAAGGAGTAATCAGGGGAGAAATCTTCACCACACTCAGCCGGCAGCGGTATGCGCCGGCCTCTACCTCGCGGCTTTCGACTATGCTTAGCCGCAGCCCGCGGGCTGTGATGGTGCCGTTGGCGCCGAGGTGTATCTCGCGCAGGTCGGCTATCGGCAGTCCGGCGGCCTTGAAGGCGGCTTCTTTCAGGGTCCATGCCTGTACGAGGTCGTGGCTGTAAGCACTTATTTCATCTTCGCCAAGTACACGCGCGGCAATGCGGCTTAACTGCTCTTGCCGCGCTTCTTCTATATCTATGCCCCAACCCGGCTCGCGGCTTATGAGCAGCGCGGCCACGTGGCGCGAGTGGCTTATGGATATGTGGCCGGCGGCCGTATCCGACAGATAGGGCGAGCCGTCGGCATGGTGCAGTATCTCTGTATCGGCCCCTATGGTGGCATCGGCCAGCTGCCTTATGGCGCGGCGTTCGTGGTCGCGGCGTGTGCCGGCGGTGTTGCTTTCGATAGGGGAGAGCGCTATTGTGGCGCCGTCAAGTTCTATGATTGTCATCGGCTCAGGTGTTGCATGGCGCGCTCTATGTCGTGCCGTATGGCTTGGATTATCGGGCGCAGCGAGTCGGCCGCGGCGTTGTAGCTGTCGAGGTATGCTGCTCCGCTCACCACCCACCGGTCGGGGCCCGAGGCCAGGAACTGCAGCGGGGTGGATATGCCTTCGGTCTCTACGATGAGTATGTCGAAGCCGTCGGGATTTGTGAATTCGGTGTGATTCGAGGGTTTGTCGCCCGCGTTGAGCATAAGCCGCTGCATGCGGTTGCGGCGCACCTCGTCGAGTGTGTTGCTGTCGGCAGCGGCAGTGAATGTCACGTGTATGGTGGCTCCGAGCATGGGATAGCGTATGTTGAGCCAGTCGGGGCGCGGACGCTCTACGGCAGCACCGGTGTTTACCTCGAATTTCAGCGGCAGGCCGTCGGCAGCGGCAAGCACGGTGTCGGGCAGCTGCGGGCGCGGATATGCTGTGCGCCGCGGTATGGGCGGCTGTGTGTCGCTCTTACCCGAGCAGCCGGCGGCCGATGTGGCAAGGGCAATGGCTGCCGCGGCTGTCAGGACGTGCAGTAGCTTCATGCTTGCTGGATTTCGGGCATTACCTTCACCCGCACATTCACTATGCGGTGGTCTGTGACATCGAGCACCAGGAATCGGCATCGGCCATACACCAGAGGCTCTTTATCCTTGGGGAAGTCGCCCTTGATGGCCAGCAGCATACCGGCCAGGGTCTCGGCGTCTTCGGTCATATCCTTGTAGTCGTCCTCGTTTAGTCCGGTGATGCGGAAGAAGTCGGTGAGCAGGGTGCGGCCTTCAAACTCGTAGGTGTTGTCGCGCAGCTTCTTGTAGGTGAGTTCGGGCTGGTCGTACTCGTCGTCGATGTCGCCCACTATTTCCTCAAGCACGTCTTCGAGGGTCACTATGCCCTGTGTGCCGCCGTATTCGTCTACCACAATGGCCAGGTGCTGCTTGCGGGTGCGGAAGTCCTCGAGCAGGTCGTCGATGCGTCGCGATTCGGGCACGAAGTAAGGCTCGCGCAGCAGCTTGGTCCAGTCAAATCCGTCTTCCACCTTGCCTATGTAGGGCAGCAGGTCGCGCGAGAAGAGTATGCCGCGTATGTTGTCCTGGTTGTTCTCGTAGACGGGGATGCGCGAGAATCCGGTTTCTATGACGGTTTTCATCACCTGGTCGAAGCTCAGGTCAACGCTCAGGTCGGTGATGTCGATGCGTGGAGTCATGATGGCCGATGCCTCGGTGTCGCCGTAGCGAAGTATTCCCTCCAGTATCTCCTTGTCGCTCTTGGTGGTGCCGGCAGTCAGTTCGAGGGCCTGCGAGAGGTCGTCGGTGGTGATGGCTACGGGTTGCTTGGTGACCACGCGGTTGACCAGCGAGGTGGAGCCTACCAGAAATTTGGAGAAGGGCGAGAAGATGCGTGTCATCAGCTTCACACCCGGCGCGGCCATGCGTGCCCAGGCCAGGGGATAGTTGGTGCTGTAGAGTTTGGGCAGGATTTCGCCGAAGAGCAGAATCAGGAACGTGAGGATTACGGTCTGCAGGATGAAGCTCATCACGGCCGACATGCCGTTGAAGAGCGGTCCCAGCGCGTAGTTGCACAGCACCACTATGGTCACGTTCACCAGGTTGTTGGCTATAAGTATGGTGGCCAGCAGGCGTTCGGGGGCCGACAGCAGCGAGCGCACGGTAGGGCCGGAGCTCGATTCGTCGAGTTCCTCGCATTGTTGCTCGTTAAGTGAAAAAAATGCAATCTCGCTGCCCGAAACAAAGCCTGAGACTACAAGGCATGCTATTGCAAGTATCAATGCAATTATCTGAGATACACTCATGCCCTGCATGGCGGGCATTGCATCCAATAATAAATAAAGCGGCTCTGTGGCCGGCAAAGGGTCGATATCCAAAGCTATAAAAAATTTGATTAGACGCTGCAAATTTACTAATTTATTTCTTTATCGGCAAACTTAGAGTTATTTTCACACCGTTTTGTCATCAAGTTTTTGTAACTTTGCGCTTAGTTTATACATCATTGCAAATTTCTACAATTTTATATATGAGTCTTTTTGAAACTATCAACGCCGATATAAAGGCTGCAATGCTCGCACGCGAGAAAGTGCGTCTCGAAGCCCTGCGTGGAATTAAGAAAGAATTTCTTGAAGCCAAATCTGCTCCCGGTGCCAATGGCGAGCTTTCTGACGACGATGCCATGAAAATCCTCGTCAAGATGGCTAAGCAGCGCCGCGAGTCTGCGCAGATTTATACCGAGCAGAACCGTGCCGACCTCGCCGAGGGCGAGCTGGCCGAACTTGCCGTTATCGAAACTTATCTTCCCAAGCCCCTCACCGACGAGGAGCTCACCGAGGCCCTTACCGGAATCATAGCTCAGGTAGGCGCATCATCGCCCGCCGATATGGGCAAGGTGATGGGTGTGGCTTCAAAGGCTCTGGCCGGTCGCGCCGACGGGCGTGCAATTTCTGCAAAGGTGCGCGAGATGCTTGCCAAATAATCATCAGGCTCGCCAATTAACTAAGGTAAATAATACACATTAATATATAATAATGTTAACCATACAGCAAATCAAGGCTGATCCCGACCGTATTGTCGAGCGCCTTGCAGTTAAAGGTTTCGACGGTAAAGAGGTCATCGACCGTGTGCTCAAGCTCGACGACGAGCGCCGTGCACTTCAGCTCAACAACGATAACCAGGCCGCCGAACTCAATAAGCTCGCCGCCACAATCGGCGCTCACATGAAAGCCGGCGAACGCGACCTCGCCGAACAGGCCAAGGCCCGCGTGGCCGAGCTTAAGGCTTCGCAGAAGGATATCGCCGACCAACTCGACGCCGTGGAGAAGAACATCCGCGAGATTCTGCTCAATGTGCCCAACGTACCCTGCGACATGGTACCACGCGGCCTCACCGCTGAAGATAATGTGGTTGAAAAGACCGGTGGACCCATGCCCCACCTGGCCGACGATGCTCTGCCTCACTGGGAGCTGGCCCGCAAATACAACCTCATCGACTTCGACCTCGGTGTGAAGATCACCGGCGCCGGATTCCCCGTTTATCTCGGCAAGGGTGCCAAGCTTCAGCGCGCCCTCATTCAGTTCTTCCTCGACAAGGCTTCCGAGGCCGGTTACCTCGAGGTGCAGCCCCCCTATGTGGTAAACGAAGCTTCGGGCTACGGCACCGGACAGCTCCCCGACAAGGAAGCTCAGATGTATGTGGTGACTCTCGACAACCTCTACCTTATCCCCACCGCCGAGGTTCCCGTCACCAACCTCTACCGCGACGTGATTATTCCCGCCGACAAGCTCCCCATCAAGAACTGTGCTTACTCAGCCTGCTTCCGCCGCGAGGCCGGATCTTACGGCAAGGACGTGCGCGGCCTCAACCGCCTGCACCAGTTCGACAAGGTTGAGATCGTACGCATCGAACGCCCCGAGGATTCATACGCCGCGCTCGAGCAGATGAAAGACCACGTGCAGAGCCTGCTCGACGCCCTGGGTCTGCCCTGGCACATCCTGCGTCTGTGCGGCGGCGACATGTCGTTCACATCTGCCATCACCTTCGACTTCGAGGTATGGAGCGCCGCCCAGAAGCGTTGGCTCGAGGTATCGTCGGTTTCTAACTTCGAGACCTACCAGGCCAACCGTCTCAAGTGCCGCTACAAGGGCGAGGACAAGAAAACTCACCTCTGCCACACCCTCAACGGCTCGGCCCTGGCCCTGCCTCGTATAATGGCAGCCCTGCTCGAGAACAACCAGACCCCCGAAGGCATAGTTGTTCCCGAAGTACTGCGCAAATACACCGGCTTCGATATCATAAATTGATATTTGAAATAAAAGCAGCAATCAGCGAGGACGCCCCGACACCATTCCGGGCGTCCTCGCTGCATTTTTTATATATCTATAGAGCAAAAATTTCGAGTGTTAACACACTTTAACAAATGGGGGGGGTAAACCATATTATTTGAGTAATTTTGCAACCTATGAGACAGTTCAAATCGCAGTGCAATTAACCTCAACCAAATAAACTCCAAATTCTAAACTCCAAATTCTAAACTCTAAATCCTAAATCCTCTCCACTCTCCACTCTCCACTAAACTCTAAACACTAACTCCAATGCGTTTCTTACAAAAATCTTTCTTGCTTTCGGCGGGATTGTTGGCGGTATCGGCGTATGCGCAGGACAATCCACCAAACAGTATCTCGGTCGAAATGACCGACGGCTCAACGCTCTCGCTTCTTTTTGTCAATAAACCCGTCATCAAGTATGCCGAAAATACCATCGTTTTTGGCGATAAGACCACATCGGTCACTGTAGATGCTGCCGATGTGCTCAGGTACGTCCCGGTGTATGTCGACTTGGGCGGCGTAAACGATGTTTCTGTAGCCGACCTCGGTATCAGGGTAGACGGCAGCGATATATCTGTGTCGCTCGCCCGCGATACTCAGGTGTCTGTCTATACCCTGGCAGGCCGGCAGGTGTATGGCAAGCTGCTTCAGTCCGGCGAGCATACTGTGGCCGATGCCGCGCTACCGGCAGGCACATATCTCGTAACAGTTGGTGGTAAAACGGTTAAAGTGCAGAAATTATGAAACGATCATATCTCTATATCCTCACAGCCGCGCTGCTTGCAGTGCCTTTGGTGTTGAAAAGCTTTGTCCCCGGACAGCCTTCCACCCATATACATTTTAAAGATAATACGGTAGTAGACCTGAGCAATGCCGATATAGACCGCACGACAATTTCGCCTGATGGTTCGTTTAATGTATTCTTGAAGAATGGTGAATGCATTGGCCGAGCTGCCGGCTATATACAGTCGGTTGAGTTCAATACTCCGCTCTTTGATGTGCCGGCGCACAAGATTATCGACGCACGCGACTCTACGCTCACCATCGCTTTTGCTTCTGATTTGCCTTGGTTCGCTTACCTGCAAATGCCGCAGTCGCGTTCCGACCGCAGGTGGATTACTCTCGTTAAAGATTCGGGCGAGGCCGGTGAGTCGGAAATCGTGCTCAGCCTTGAGCCTAACAATACCGGTGGTGAACGCTCAGCCGACGTATTCATACGGTCGGGCGGCTATGAACGCGCCGTCACCATCAGGCAATCTCCCTATAATGCCGGCGAATCGACCCTCAATTGGTCGTTGCGCTCCAATAACAATAATTCTTTTGTAACGGGCGACAGCGTCATTCTTGCTGAGGGTGCGGGCGACTTGGCTGCATACTTCGATCAGAGTTCGGTTTATGTTTCAGAGCTTCACAATCCATATTTTGAAAGACCTCGTGCTGATGTGTCTGTTTCGTTTGATGCCAACAAAGCTGTAATCGTCGACAGTTTTGACGGTATCACTCAGTGGCAGCTCGTGTCGGAAGAAAAGCGTTCCGACGTGTCAAAGCGACAGGTGTTCAACGTAGGCGGCATGACCATTCCCGTAGTCTGGAGCTATGAAATTCCTGTTCAGCGAAATGGAGTTGACTTTCCCTATCTGCAACTGCATGATGTGGAAGTGGTCGAGGTGAGCGAAGCCGATGCCACGCAGGAGGTGTATCAGCAGCTTCAGGACGGCACGCTTACCCTCGATAATATCACACCCGAGCATGATTATGCCTTCCACCGCGTTACTGTTGTCTTCAAGCAGAAAGCTACGGCTGTACGTACCACCGAGCCGGCCGAAGCGCAGGTGTACTATGTGGTGAGCTTCCTGGCCTGTAAGCAGGTCGAAATTGTGGCTGTGTCGTATGAGCCTGACGTCCGTTGGGAAGAACCGCACCACAACATGATTCTCAGTTTCTATCCTATAGTTAAGCGATACCGCCATTACTCCAACGGAGATGTACGTACTGATGTTTTTTCTGACTATGGACATTCGGCATTTATAGAAGGAGGAACATTAGGTTATAAGTGGGAGTGCGTAGTACCAAGAACCGAAGATGGTTATTCTGAATACAAGATGGATCGCAAGCAATATGATAATTCTAATTGCTATGAGGAAGGGTATATGACAAATCTGGGTCAGGATACGTTGTGTATCATGTCGATTACAAAAACATTATATGGTGCCGAAAAGCCCTTTGAGCTTAAGAATTTTGAGATTCTCCAAGACGGGTGGGTTGGTGATAATTTATATGACTGGAGTACCTATGAGGAAGACCGCATGTACATAGGCTTTGACTCATGTAAGGATGTGCCCGACATTTCTTCAGAGTACCATCCTAAAGATTCGCGCCCGTCGGGCTTCTATTTCAATAGTTTTGCATATGATTGGGGTAAGAACGCAATGCTGCACCCATGGCCCGAAAGTAATCCGGATTGGAGCTGGAGTCAGTATATAACCGGAGTGTCATACCGTTTATATGATCAATTCATGGTGATAGACGGACGGCGCATTGATTTCAAGACTCTCGGCAACTTCACCCACCATGAGGAATGTGATGTACAGAAAACAGATTATGGCTATCGGATAGTTACAAAAGGATTCTTCACCTGGTTTGGACGAAATTTCCGCGCAGAGGTTGAACTCATATATAAAAACGGCGACGAAGGTATGCCATTTGAATATATTGAATAAATCACTATAATATATAGTATACAGGAGCGACTGCAGTAAAATAATTCGGCAGTCGCTCTTTTTTTAATTTTTTTCAAAACGCGCATTTTTCCCAAAAAATCCCAAAACTCACCATACTCCCAAAATTCCCCAAAAAATCTCAAAAATATAACTCCCTGATAATCAACGACGAGTTAAAAAAAGTATGTTTTTTAGCATAAAAAAGTTGCTAAAAAATTTGGAGGGTAAATAAAAAAGGCGTAACTTTGCACTCGCTTTCGGGAACGAAGCAAAGAGAACTTTGAAAAACCAAAAAGATGTTAAATAAATGAACAAA